>JAUWIR010000549.1 GCA_030605265.1 Pseudomonadota bacterium
AATGATACTGAAAAGATATAAATTTATTTGGTTTGTATTATTGAGTATTTTTTTGACCTTTGCAGGATGTAGTCCCTTAGTTCAAGAAGTGAAAACTTCTCTGGGATTAAATCCGGAGGTAGGTCTTGAAACGGCTTTATCTCGTACTCCTTCCCAGTGGGAGGGGGCAAGAAAGCAGGCAAAGGCAGTTGATCCGAAAGTAACTAAGGGCCAAAAATTACTTAAAGACAAAGCCCTGAATCGTCGCGTACAATCAATGGTAGATCGACTGCAAGCAGTGTCTCATGCACCTGAAATCCCTTTCCGAGTGAAAATTATTGACAGTGAGCAAATCAACGCTTTTAATACAGGGGGAGAACTGTTATATGTCTATAAAGGATTGATTGATTTTGTGGGTAGTGATGATGAACTGGCTGGTATATTAGCGCATGAGATGGCCCATGGAATAGGCGCCCATTTACAAAGAGAGCAACGTTCCATGTTTTTACCCTCTCTAGGCTCTGTTCTTACCAGTGCCGCCCTGGGAAATAAAAATGCAGACCAGATAATCGGATTGGTAAATCAAGCGGTTTCATCGGGATATTCCAGAAGACATGAGCGGGAGGCAGATATTTTATCTGTGGTATACACTAATAAGGCAGGATTTAATCCCTTAAGTTTTGAAGATTTTTTCAATAGAATAAATAAGAAGGCAAGTGAAGTAAAAAAGGAACAAGAGAAGGGGTTGCGCAAAGAATACAGAAGCTATCAAATTGCCGATCAGAAAGAAAAACAGGGAAAAATTGATTATGAAAGATACTCTAATTTATTTCAAAGTAATCCATCCTCAAGTATCAGGAAGGAACTGCAAAGAGCTAAAAAGCGATGGCAATCAGCCCGGAAAACTCGGGAAAAAAAATTCGTAAACTATCAGAAGGCCTATCAAAGTTATGCAACGGCAATTTCACAATTTTTCCCTATTTTTCAGTCACATCCGTCAGATCCGGAGCGGATTGTCATTGTTTCGAAAACCTATCAATATTTAAAGGGAGAAATTTCATTGCAGAGTACTCCTTCCTCTGTGCACTATGTAATGGAGGTATTAAAAAAATTAGAAAAACAAATAAAAAAAAGGTGAATTTCGATGTCCTTGTCAAATGAAGATGTGAAGGTTTTAACCTCCCTTTCCCGAAGGGTTTTATTGGGATTATATCTTATCCCTTCTCCACAAGGTGTGATGATTCAAAACATTGATCCCTCTTCTCCGGTTTCAAAAACAACTCTTCAAATCGGAGACTGCTTGAAATCGATAAATGGGCAAACAATCACTGATCCGACAGTTTTGCTGTTTCAACAGCGAGAAATAAAAGAAGGGGAAGAGGTTTGTCTTAAGGTGGATCAAAAGGGGCAGGAAATTGAAGTGTCTTTTATTCCCGGACTTGTCCCCTTTGAAAAACCGGCAAAAGAAAATATTAATGAATACAATGATTTTTCCATAGAAGGAATATGTTTTCGATCAATCTTTACCTATTCAAAGGACTTAAAAAAAGAGAAGCAAAATTTGCCGGCTATTTTACTCTTACCGGGGCTGGGGGGCGTTCCCTGCGATCAACCGGGAGTTGTTAATTTATTATGGGATATTTCTCAAAGATTAGCTCAAAAAGGGGCCTTGGTTATGCGCTTTGATCAGCGTGGGTCTGGTGATAGTCAAGGGGACTTATATGGAAATATTGATTTTTTTACTGAAATTGCCGATGCTCAAAAGGCATTAGAAATTTTATCTTCCCATCCCCTGTCTAATCAAAAAGATCTGCGTTTGGTCGGGATAAGCCTTGGGGGTATTGTTGCCCCGCTTATTGCCAAAGGGGACCCCAGGGTGAGACATATTACCTTATGGGGGGGCACTGCTCGTCCCTGGGTGAATTATGCTCTTGAAAATGTTTTAATTCAAGCAAAATTAAGGAAGGCGCCAAAAGAGCAATTGATGAAAATCCATCATTTGTCCTGCCTCCTTTGGGGTTTACTTTCTGCTACGGATATGGAAGGAGAAGACCTGCTAAAGGGTTTTCCAATCTTGCGGGAATTGGGGTTGAATGAAAAGTATTACAATGTAAAAATTTTAGCTTTCTGGCGGCAATTGGCCAGACTCAATATAGCAGAAGTCTATGAGCAAGGTGTTTTTCGTCTTTTAGCTTTGCGAGGAGAGTTTGATGCCTTATCAAGCTCCGGGGATTTGCAATCTATTCTAAAAGCGGCTGAAGAGGCAGGGTTAAAGGCAGAGGGGAAAAAAATTTTTGGAGTGGACCATTTTTGCAATAAAGGAAATTCCATGAAAGATTGTTTTATGCGGGTCCTTCAGGGCAGAATTATTTATGAGCCGCAACATTTATTGACATTATTATCATAAGGGTTCAAAGGTTCAGGGTTCAAAGGTTATCGGGGTACAGGGGCCGGAAAAGATAACCTTGGAACAGTGAACCTATGAACGGTTAATTATCGGTAAGTATTTAAGAGCCTTTTTGAGCAATATTACCGGTTTGAAAATTCATGGCTTGAGAAATCTCTTGATATACTTCTTCAGCTTCAGGAAGAAAACACGGGTTCAACCCACTGGAGCGCAAAAGCCAACAACCACCACGACAGACAGACAGATGAGGACATTGTTGGCACTTTTCGGAAAGTCCTTCCGGTATATTACGCCGCAAAGAGGCAAAATGATTTTCCCAGAGTGCTTTTAGAGATTTGTCTCGACAATTCCCCTCCCCAACCTCAGGCTTTAACAAAGCACAACCCATGATGTCCCCTGTAGGGGAAATTGAAAAAGTATTCCAGCCACACCCGCAAAAAAAGGGAGTGTTTCGAACGAAAGGCTCTAGGGGCCCTAAAAAGCCGAAAACCTCTCCAACTTCCACGGCGAATCGTCTCCTTCTGGCTTCAATAACGAAACGGAAAGCATTTTTAATCAGTTCAGATGAATTTTTCATTGGCTGATCATGATAAAAAAGCATTGGCTGAAGCTGAAGAGAGTGCGCCCCGGCCCGAAAAACCTCTTCGGTGAGTTGAGGTAATTCCTGTAGGTTTTCTTCTAATAAGATGGTGGTAACACCAATCGATGGGGCGCCTAAGTCACTGAAAAATTCTATTGTTCTAATCCCCTTCTCAAAAGCGTCTTGGCTCCCTCGGATTTTGTTTTGGGTGTCTTTATATCCATCCAAACTAATAACCAGTGAATCAAAACGTGCTTTTTCCAAAGCGATAAGATTTTTTTCCATTTCCTGCCCATTGGTAGTCAAACCTACCTTCAAACCCTTATCGTGTGCGTAATCACAAAGAGAGAAAATATCCTGGCGAAGGAAAGGTTCTCCCCCTGAAATAGAGAAAAATTCAGCCCCCATCTCAGCTAACTCATCGATTATTTTCTTCATTTCGTCGGTAGTTAATTCACCGGGATTTATCTTTTGAGACGTTGTTTCGCAATGAGCACATTGAAACTGG
>JAUWIR010000061.1 GCA_030605265.1 Pseudomonadota bacterium
AAATAATTTGGCATCCACCATTAGCCAGTTTACACTTAAAAAGTCATAAGTGTAAACTACTTTTCCTGGTGTATGAAAGATGCCAATAATTTATAGTAAAGACAGCTATTAAGCTGTTGAGTTGTTAATCTCGTCAGCCATCAGCCATCAGCTGTATTTAATTTACTGCTTGTAAATTTCAAAGCCATGGAGAAAAACTGATCTTGCTTAATCTTATTAACCGATTATTTATACTAAAATATATTAATGTTCAAACATGGGTGATATGGATGTAATCAGGCTTCTTCTGATGTATGTTTTTTTCTTTTCCTTCGCCTTTTTTTAGTAGATGATGTATTATCATTATCATCACCATAATATTGATAGTAGTAATATTGGTAATAGTAATAGTAGCTTCGCTTGGTCAGATCGATGTTATTGATTACGACCCCTAGAATATGTGCATTGGCATTTTGAAGAAGGTCTCGACCTCGCATAATTATTTCTCTACTGGTTACGCCTCCGTGAAGCACCAGGCATACACCATCAACAATACGGCTTATGAGTACGGAATCAGTTACGGCTACCAGGGGAGGAGAATCGATAATAACCATGTCATATTTAATTTTTAGTTCTTCTAATATGTCTTTTAGATGAGCTGAGGCTAAGAGTTCTGCAGGATTAGGCGGGCGCTGTCCACAAGTAATAATTTTAAGATTTGAGTTGGTGGGGCCGTCTTGGATCACTTCTTCCAAAGAACATTGTCCAATCAGTAAATTAGTTACTCCTTTTTCATTTTTCGTTTTTAAAATACGATGCAGCCGGGGTTTTCGCATGTCAAGGTCAAGCATGATAACTCTGGAACCGCTTTGGGCTATAGTTAGGGCTAAATTGACGGAAGTAATAGTTTTTCCTTCAGAGGGGCCGGAACTGGTAACTAAAAGTACTTTGGGCTTATTGTCGGGGAAGGAAAACATGATGCTCGTGCGAAGGCCCTTATAGGCCTCACTTGCATGACTTTTAGGCTTATGCAAGGTAATAAGCTCCGGAGTAGTAAAACCCTTTATTTCTGAAGTGTCTATGTGAGGCACTGGCCCAATAAAAGGAATATCCAGATAACGCTTGATGTCCTCAGGGGTTTTTATAGTATTGTCGAGATATTCAAAAAAGAAAGCCAGCCCTATACCCATAAATAGGAATATGATGGCTGCCAGCATGATATTGAGTTTTTTCTTTGGTTTTATCGGTGTAGCAGGAATTTCCGCTTTATCAATAGTACGAACATTACTGCTCTTAAGACCCCGAGTAAGGTCTGTTTCCTTTAAGCGGTTTAAGACAACCTCAAACATTTGCTTATTGCTTTCGGCGTCTCTTTTTAATACATTGTATTGTATAGCTTTTTTATTTAATTCTAAGGCCTCTTTTTTCTGATCATCCAGGGCGGATATTAAAACATTTTCCTGAGCCAGAGCAATTTCATATTCTGTTTTAATACTATTAACAATTTTTTTCACCTCAGATTCTATTCTTTTTTCCAGGGTCTTTAGTTCAGAGTCAATTTGAATAATATGGGGATGTTTTGGGCCGTATTTTTCTGATTCCCGGTTAAATTCACCTAAAAGAGAGATATAATCGGTTTTTAATTTTTGAATGAGGCTGTTATTGATTACTGCAGGGAGTGATTCGATAACGTCCTTGTCGTTTTTAAATTTTTTTATTTGTTTATAGAGGGTCTCTATGCCGATTCTTTTTGTTTTTGCATTTGTTACGGCGCTGCTGAGTTCAGATAATTTTTGAACAATGATATTTTGCTTTTCCTCTAAGGAGACAATTTTCTTCTTTTCTTTATAAGAATGAAGCGCTTCTTCTGAAGTTTCCACCTTTTCTTTTAATTCCAATACATGCCTGTTCAACCATTCAGAGGCGTCAATGGCAGCATCATTTTTGAGCTGAAGGTTCCGTTCAATGTATTGGGCAGCCAAAGTATTGGACACCTTTGCCGCTAAGGCAGGGTCCTTAGCTAAAAAGCTGTGGTCCACCAGATTACTGTTTCTGGTTGGCTCAATCTGTAAGTTCCCTAAGAAGGCATTAATTAATTTTGATTCCTCTTTGGCTTTTAGCTCTTCTGCGCTAATAGGCGTTGTTGATTCAGTGCCGGCAGGGATGAGGGAATAGATAAAGGTTTTTATAGAATCTTTGATAGAGTTTATAATAGAAGCAAGGGGACCTTCCTTTTCCTCTCCCTTAAATTCCTTATGATTGGCCAGGTTGAGCTTATTAATAACCGCCTTGGCCAGAGAGCGGCTTTGCAGGAGTTTATACTGTGTTTGGTAGTAATTCGTGTCCCTGGAATCAAGGGAAATAACCTCTTCAATGGAAAGGATATTGGGGTTTTCTCTGTCAATGAGAATTTGGGCTGTTGCTTTGTAAATTGGCGTCATTTTGAAGGTGGATATAGCCACAGTTACAACAATGATGGTAAAGAGCGTAAAGATCGTCCAGCGATATTTCATGACCACACGCCAATAATCGCGAAGATGTATTTCTTCTTCCTGATAATTTGTTTGCTGCGGGTAATCCATAGGGTTCCTCTTTTTAAAAAAAGCTTTCCGGTACCTTGATTATATCATCAGGAAAAACTAAATCTGCCATGCTACCGGTAATTTTTTGTTCTTTGCCTTCAATAGTGCGAATAATTTTAGGCTTTTTTTCATTTGCTTTTTTAGTGAGCCCCCCTGCCATTGATATGGCCTGCAGAACGTTCATTTCCTTCTCTAATTTAAAACGCCCGGGGGATTTTACTTCCCCAATGACATAGAAAAATTTGGCTTTGGGAATATAGAGGGTGTCCATGTTTTGAAGCTCAAAATTTAAATTAATCCCTTGATTAAAATCATTGAGACTAATGGTAATAACCTGGCTATTTAATAAATTTTCTTCCGGTAATGATGTTGCTTCAATAACTGCATTAAGATTACCGGCCCATTTTTTCTCGAAAACCCTCCTATCTTCTTGAGGGAGTTTTTCTTGTGGCCTTATAATAAAGGCCTCTTGACCGGCATCCCGGGTTAAGCCCCCCGCCATAGAGATAAGTTCCACCATAGAAGTAACTTTGGAAAAGGGATAATATCCCGGTTTATCAACTTCCCCAAGCACATATATTTTTTGGCTATTATATGCTTTCACTGTCACGGTAACTTGGGGATTCACTAAATATCCATCTGCTAAATTATTGCGGATAATTTTTTGTAATTGTTCGCTGGTCAGGCCTTTGACAATGATTTCACCTATTAAAGGAAAGGAAATGGTGTTTTTAAGAGAAACAGTGGCTTCTCTTGTAAGATCAGGATGGTCCCATACTTCTATCTGCAAAACATCCTGCGGCCCTATAGTATATTCTTTCAAGTTAGCCAAAGGAGATTTTGGGAGAAAGAAGATAGTTGACAAAAAAATGAATAAAAATACGATTTTGTAATAGTTCTTTTTTTTCACTTTGTATTCTTTAAGTGTAAAAATAGAATTGTTAGAATGTGTTGATTTTTTTTAGTTTTGTTGTTGACTGAAGTGTGATAATATTATAATAAGTGGAAAAATTTGTCAAATGATTTTTGATATATCTTTGAAAAATAAAATAAAAATTTGGTAAATAAAAAAATTGAGATATAAATAAGATGTATTAAACATAGGGGTCACCTAATTTAGGGGATATCAGTCATTGACATTGAAATATCATTCTCTTATAAATCAGCTACTTCGTAATTTGAATTTTCCTACCACTTCCTGAAGCTCTGATGCCAGATTGGCCAGATTCTCACACGAAGCTGATGATTGGTGAGCGCCTCGAGCATTTTGACTTGATACGGAAGCAACAGTCTCTACGCTGGAAGATATTTGCTCGGTAGCTGTAGATTGCTCCTCTGCAGCGATGGCGATCTGGTTGACCATTTGGGTAACTTGCCCTACTATGTCAACAATTTCATTAAGGGCTTGACCAGCCTCTTGAGAAAATTTAACTCCCTCTCGCACTTCATTTGTGCCCATTTCCATAGAGGCTACCGCCCCCTGGGTATCTCCCTGAATGGTCTTTATCATAAAAGCGATCTCTTTTGTTGATCTTGTGGTCCTTTCAGCTAATTTTCGAATTTCGTCGGCAACTACGGCAAACCCTCTGCCCTGTTCTCCTGCTCTTGCCGCTTCAATAGCGGCATTTAAGGCTAAAAGATTCGTTTGATCAGCTATTTCATCAATTACCCGAATGATTTCACCTATTTGATCGGAATTCTGGCCAAGTTTAGTAATGGTCATAGATGCTTCATTGACAATTTGATTGATGTTTTCCATCTCTTCCATGGTTTTATGAACAATTTCTCCACCCTTTTTGGCTGTTTCTACAGCTTTTTTGGTAAAATCTGAGGCCCTTCCGGAGTTTCTGGCCACATCGGCAACTGTTGAGGACATTTGTTCCATAGCTGTAGCCACCTGATCCGTCTGTGAGCGCTGAGAATCCGAAGCATTGACCATTTCCTCTGCTGAAGTGGCTAATTCAGAGGAAGTTGAAGCAATCTTATTTGAAAATTGAGTAACATTATAGACGATATCATGCAATTTATCCATAAATAGATTAAAATTATTGGCTAATTCCCCTAATTCATCATTTGTTTCTATCCTGAGACGCTTGGTCAGGTCACCCTCGCCTTTAGCAATATCAATAACCATATTAGTAAGGTTTTTTATGGGCCGACTAATAATAATTTGGACTGAAAAATAAATTATAAGCCCGACTACCAAACCAACAAATAAGAGATGAAAAATCATTTTTCTTTGGTTGGATTCCTGAAAATTGTACATCCTCTCTAAACATACACTAACATCTAAAACCCCTAAAACCCCTCCACTCTTCACATCACTATGGCATTCTTGACAGTGGGGTTCATTAAAATAGGGAATTACTTCCCTATAAACAGTTTCTCCCAGATATTCACCAATCCACCCCTCTCCTTTTCCTGTAGCAAAAACCCTGTTCACCTTTTCTTCCCGAACTGATGTTTCAAGCTCTTTTAAATTTGAAGAACGCTTAATCACCTGGTTCTCATTAAGAACACGGAGGTTATCAACAGTTTCTAATTTCCCCACCTCAAGACAAATGTTCTGGATGCCTTCCATATCACCCATGACCATTGAATGATTCATTGATTTTCCCACAACAAGGGCAACAGATTCCGCCAAAAGAATATTATCCTCTAACATCTGTTTATTTTCACGAACAGTAATCATGAAAAAAGAAATGGCTAAGACAATAAATAAAGTGATCCCACCATAAAGAAGTATCTTAACCGACAAACTAAAATTAAAGATATTTTTCATTTTATCCACCCTTACGCTTTTACTAACAATTCATTTTGATCAATGTTCGTTCTCTCTTTTATAACTATTTTCGTCAAATCCAATAAAATGAGGAACCTGTTTTCCATCTTTATTACACCTCGTATGTACGCAGAATTAATGCCTGCAATATAAGAAGGAGGAGGCTCTACTTTTTCTGATGGAATACGAAGGACCTCTGAAACTGAATCAACGAGAAAGCCCAAGATTTGATGCTCTGCTTCAGTGACAATTATTCGAGAATATTTGTCTGTATTTCTGTCTTTTAATTTAAACTTTTCCCGCAGATCAATTACCGGAATAATTTTCCCCCGAAGATTAATAACTCCTTTAACAAACGGGGGGGTTTTGGGTACTCTGATAATCTTCATCATACGAATTATTTCCTGAAGATGAAGAACATCAACTCCAAATTCTTCATTGGCAATTTTGAAGGTAACTAATTGAAGTAATTGGGAATTAAGTGTATTTTCAATATTCATAACTATCTACTTCTTATCCTTTCAACTTATTTATCGTTACATTCCTATTCTTAAAACAACTCTCCTTTTATAAATAATGTAGATAGAAGATGTGATTGTTCTGTGAATTTTATTTTTAGTGAGCTAAGAAAAAAGTAAGCAATAAATGTGCCAACAGCCTTTTTCTCTTTCATATTCCCCTTCTTGATAATAGTTAATTCATTGGGAATATTTTTTAAACCTATTGAATATAAAAACTTTTTTTTATTAATACACTGTTATAATTTATCTTAATAAAGGGGTTTCACTCATGCTGAAAATTATCAAAAGGTGAGCATATCCATTAGGGGAATGCCTTAAAATGTTGCAAACAATAACCTTTAGAAAAGTTTTCCGAAAAGAAAAAAAACTTAACCCCCCTTGTTACTCTTGATTATTACTGAAGCTTCTATAAATTTTTCGCAGAGCATCTTTATTGGCATAAAATTTGATAGTAGGAACAAGAGATTCTATGTCCCACCACAAAAAGGAGGGCTATTCAATGTATAAGCGGTTTGAGCGCCATAAGCGCCGGAAAAAGCCTGGGGCGCCTGCCTTGTATTCCTTTTTAATTCCCGGAGTCGGACAAATATATAACCGAGAAGTGAAAAAAGGAGTGGTCATGATCTTTTTGGCCATTTTACTGGTAGTATCTTTTGTCCTGCTTAATTCCTGGTATATCAATAAAACACGGAAGATATCCACTGAGGCGATAGAAATAATGAATCAATTGAATATTGAGCGGCAAATAGCAGAACTCTATAAAACCACCCAATTAAAAATTAAACTCTCTCATTGCTATATGGTTTTATTTATTCCAATTTTTTTCTATTTTTCTCTGGCAACCTTTAGTTGTATTGATGCATATTTTTTCTCAATCTATATTACCCTGGCTATAGATCGAGAAGAGTCTTTAGGATAGATGAAGACGATTTTTCAATATTTACAAAAAAAAATAATTATCATTTCTTTTTTCATTATTAGTTTATTCATTTTTTTCCCTCAGGCAGTAAAATCCTCAAATACCCATATCTTTATTGAGGGGATCCCTGAAGCTACTCTTAATTCCCCAGCCGGCATTGCCATTACCAGAAGAGGCATCCTCTATGTTGTTAATACCTTGAGGAAAAAAATCATGCTTTTTGATAGTGATGGACAGCTTCTTACTGAATTTGGTGAAGAAGGGCTATCCAAAGGGAAACTACAAATTCCCTGGGACATTGCTATTGATCGAAAAAATAAAATCTATGTTTCTGATATTGGCCGGCATGTTATTCTCTGTTTTACTCCGCAGGGGAAATTCGAATTTGAATTTACCGCATCGGAGGAATTTTTACCCGTCGGCCTTTGCTGGGACCGCAACTGTCTTTATACTATTGATGCTGCAGGAAATAAAGTATACACCTTCACTGCAGAAGGAAAAGCGATCTATTCTTTTGGGAAAAGTGGAAGCAAAGATGGGGAGTTGCTCTATCCGGTTGACCTGGCTATTTATATGGGAAAAATCTTTGTGGTGGATAGTGGAAATTTCCGTATCCAGGTTTTTGATAAGGAGGGAAATTATTTAACCAAATTTGGTTCTGCCGGCTCAAGGGACGGAGAATTTTCCCGTCCAAAATCAATTGAAATCGATTCGAAGGGAAACATTTTTGTTTCCGATGTAGGTACCCGAAAAATTCAGATGTTTGATAAAGCTATGCAATACCAGTTCACCATTGATAAAGAAAATAAAAAAAATTACTTTTTTCAAAGCCCGCTAAAAATGGTCAGTTTTGATCAGGCCCTTTTTGTTACAGACTCAATAAAAAATCGATTGATCAAATTTCAGAAGGTGACGCAATACTTTGGTGGATGCTTAGGATGTCATACAGCAAAGAGAAATGAAATTAATAGGCAAAATGTTCACGCCCCCTTTTTCAATAATTGTGAACACTGTCACCTGGATCATGGCCAGAGTAAGCAACTTCTCCTAGTTGAGGAAGGTAATGAAATCTGTTTAATGTGTCATTCAGCTATGGAAGAAAATCTTTCCAGGGAACACCATTATTTTCCTGTAAACAAGCTCTCTTGTTTAGGCTGCCATAATCCGCATGCTTCTGATGGAAAACGACTTTTAAAGGCGCACAACCCGGTCCGGGAAAAAAATTGTGAAGCTTGCCATACTGTTGAACCTGCAACCGGAAAGGTGACCATGATTAAAAATGCTCCCTCCCTCTGCTATGATTGCCATGAAAGCAAGCAGAATAAGGATATTATCCATAAGCCGGTAGCTGACGGGAAATGCTTGGATTGTCATGATGTGCATAGTAAAAAATATAAAGGTTGTCTGGTTGTCAGTGAGGATGCTCTTTGTGAAAAATGCCATAAAAACCTCAATCGAAATGTTCATCAAAGCCATAATCCTTTTCCATCAGTAACCAAGTTAAGTAAAAAAATAAACCGGAAAATAGAGGCTGTGGCCGTCAATAAAAAAGGACAGGTTTTGTGTATCAACTGCCACCAGCCGCACTGCTCTGAGAGCAGAAAACTTCTACGAGAACGATATGTCAGTTGTATGGGCATAGGGTGTCATTCCGATTGGCCGTGAAAAACAAAAAAATTTGACAGGATAACAGGACAGACATGATTTAAATGTAATATTTCACCACGGAGGCACTGAGGCACTGAGAAATGATTTTAGAAGAAAAGCTTACAGAGCAGATAATTGGGGCAGCGATAGAAGTTCATCGACATTTAGGCCCTGGTCTATTAGAGTCAACTTATGAAGGATGTTTTTGTCAGATACAATCGCACCAATTCACGAGGCACGGTAACCATTTGAGATTATCCGGGATGAAAGTAGGCCTTATTATAAAAAAAAAGAATGAACTGAGCGCTAAAAGTTGACGAATTAAAATAATAGTAAAACGTATCAGTTTTAATAAGCTGTTTTTATTGGAGAAGAATGATGGTTTTTGAAGGAATGATATCCAATAACAAAGCAATGCAGGATATCTTCGAATTAATCAGAAAAGTCTCCCGCACTGATTGCACAGTCCTTATAGAAGGGGAAAGCGGCACAGGGAAAGAGTTGGTTGCCCAGGCCATCCACCAATGCAGCAGAAGAATGCAAAAAGCCTTTTACGCTATCAATTGCTCAGCTATTCCTGAGTCACTCCTTGAGAGCGAATTATTCGGTCATGTACGTGGCGCATTTACCGGCGCTTTTACTAATAGAAACGGTATTTTCAATGATGCTGATGAGGGGACCATTTTTTTAGATGAAATTGGTGATATTCCACCAAGCCTGCAAGTCAAAATGCTTCGCGTACTCCAAGAAGGTGAATTTAAAATTGTAGGCAGTAATACTATTGTGAAAGTAAATATACGATTCATCTCAGCTACCAATAAAAATTTAAAACAATCAATACAAGAAAAAAGTTTTAGAGAGGACCTTTACTACCGGCTTAATGTAATCAATATTTATCTTCCTCCCTTGCGGGAAAAAATGGATGATTTACCCCTTTTGGTGAACCATTTTTTAAAAAAATTTACAGCCAAACTGGAAAAACGCATTACTAAGATCTCCCCTGAAGCTATGGAAAAATTATCTCGTTATTCATGGCCCGGAAATATTCGTGAGTTGGAAAATATGGTAGAATCAGCTGTAGTTATGACTTCAACCAACATTCTTGAATTAGCGGACTTCCCTATGATCACTGAAAAAGTAGCCAATAACCCTCGAAAAACGAGGTCCTCAGATATCCCCTTTTACGCAGCCAGAGAAATCTTTGAAAAACGATATATTCAAGATCTTCTTCACCGATGCAACTGGAATTTAAGCGCTGCCTCACGAATGGGAGAAATAAGCAGAAAAAGTCTCACCATCAAAGCAAAGCAGTATGGGTTAATGAGCTGATTGAATTCCTTCCATTTAGCATCCGCTTTTGTTCTTTCATCATTTTTTTTTACTACCATGACATGAAGACCATGAAGATTTTTTTTCCTCATTTTATATTTTTCATTGCCTTTATTCCTTCATTCTTTATTCATCTTTCATCATTAATCTTTTCACTATCTCTTTACTATACAAGAGCATAAAGATTTTTTTTTATTTCTTCATGTACTTCATGTTCTTCATGGTGAAATAAAAAAGGGTAAATTGATAAATGAAGGATGAATCCGGAATACTTTTTTGCATCTTCCCTTTTCCCTTCTCTTACAAAAAGGTGAATTATTCAAGTTAAAATTGGGGTATATGGCCCACCTTAGATAACTTATTGTTTATATAAATTTTTTAGAAAAATATCTATGAACTCCGTGGGCAAAAGTGCCCACCTCCACCCTCCCTTCAGAAAAAAAAAGAACTTTTTTCTTTTTTTTCATTATATAATATCTGTAAAATCAATCTCTTACAAAATAAGAATGGAGTTGGTATGCATCTTGCTAATATCAGTAACTATTAAGAATAAATTAAAAGAAATTGATGGTAAATCAAGGGCTTACTATGAAAAGGAAATATTTTGAAAAGATAGAGTATTTAAAAAGCCGGCATTGCCGGGCAATGATTATGCTGCTTTGCTTCTTCTTCATTTTTACCATCTCAGCGCCCCGGGCTTTAGCAAATATTGATATTGGCGCTATCATGCATCTATTTAACATTACTGAAAAATCTAATATTTCCGGTTCATCAGTAAATTTACAATATCCCCAGGCTGTGAATGTAGACCAAAAAACAGAGGAGATTTATACTGCCTCCCAACAGCGCATCAGTATTTTTAATCGAAACGGGTTTCTTCTCAGGTCTTTTCCTATAAATATATCAGGCCCTGAGGATAAAAAGAAAGTTGAAGCATTGGCTGTGGATTCTCAAGGAATTCTTTATATTCTTCGCTTTAAAGAAGCATGCCTTCATCGATTTAATCAAAGAGCCCGATATCTTGGCCAATTGAAAATAGAGAAACCTGATGGATGGAGTAATTTAGACCTCAAATCCATAGCTATTGATAAAGAAGATCGAATTTTCTTTCTTGATCAACTCAATCATGCTTGTCTTTGTACTGATACACAAGGAAAACTTCAATATTTTTTCCCCATCCAAGCAGGAAAAAAGAAAAAACAATCAAAATACGACGATAAATCCCGCCTTGCTGATATTTCCATCTCTCGGAAAGGAAATATTATTATCTCTGATAATGGAAAAAGAGAAATCCACATTTATGATCAAAAAGGGCGACTGCTCAATGCTTTTGGCGGGAGTTTTGGCGGGATTGTAAAATTCAGTCAATTAACAGGGGTCACCATAGATGACCAAGATCGAATCTATGCAGTTGATACGCTCTGTCACAGTATCTCCATTTTTAATGAACAGGGAAATTTTCTCTATCAATTTGGAGGATTCGGTGTAGGGGATGGATGGTTTTCCTTCCCTTCCGATATTGCCGTGCAAGGTCAACGCATTTTTGTAACAGATACAAATAACCATAGAATACAGGTATTAGAATCTGCTTCAAAAGAATTACTGGCTACTTTGGATGAAAAAGGAAGACGAATTTGTCAAAATAGTTTTACTATTCGCAACGAAGGGAGGAGGAGATACATCCCACAAATGTATGACGAGGGTTTGGTCATGGGTAGGGGAAGAAAATGAGTGCGCGAACAGGGCATCTTTCATACATCACGAAAAGTAGTAGACGCTTATGACGTTTTATTTTTTTACTACCATGAAGGACATGAAGGAAAAGAAGGAAAAAAATCTTCATCTTCATGTCCTTCATGGTGAAATAAAAAAGTGTACTGAGAAATGCAGGATGCCGAGAAAAGTAAGGGAAAAAAAGTGTTCAGAATTTGCTGATGTTGAACTCGATAATCTCACTTAACTTAAGGAGGAAACCACCATGAGAAAGAAAGGCCGCTTACTCGCTGTAACTACCATCGCTTTATTTGTTGCCGTGCTTCTTTTCCCAGGATTATCACATAGCGTTCATAAAACCGATCAAGGAGAAACTTTTATCTGTTCGGGGTGCCATACGATCCACAATTCAGAAGATGGTGGACCTAAAGATGGTGTGGATTATACTACTGCCAATAGAAAACTGCTGCGTATGAATGGTGATGATCTTTGCTACGCCTGCCATGAAGCCACTGGCGTACTTCATGGTGATTACTCAACAGCGCCTGTTGTAAAGGCTGATGTTGATTATTTGGACACTGACCCAAACTCAATCGGAGCGGGCGGAAATTTTCATTATGTGACCGGCACCGATGGCGGCGGCGACAATATGGGATACGGACATAATTTTAGTGAGACACCTATGACACCCGCCGGAGGAAGCACCACGTATGTTATGCACTGTTGCACTTGCCATGATCCCCATGGGGCCGACGAAGATAGTGGAGGGGTTACAGGAGTAGACAGCTACCGGAACTTAAAAAAGGTAGTTGTTGACAGTGATGGCACCCCCTCCTCAGCTGTCAATATCACCAATACTGCTACTAATGCTGAACGCACTACTCAAAATTCTTACGCTTTCTATAAAATGACGGGAAATAAAAATGGCGATAAAGATTCGCAAGCGGGAAGCGGTTTCT
>JAUWIR010000616.1 GCA_030605265.1 Pseudomonadota bacterium
GGCGCTTTTCCCAGGGTAAGTTGAGCAATTTCATCTAAAAGATCGGAGACTTTTTGGCCGGATGCCTTAATATCCGGGATCTCCTGTATGGCAAATAAGATAGCGCGAAGTAATTCCTGTTTTGTTTTTATATGAGTATGGGATTTATAAATGAAGAACAAGGCTTGATTCACCCTATCTTCTTCACTCAATCCTTCTAAAGGATACAACTTAACGGCACGCTCAAAACTATCCAAAAATTGTTGAGTCAACCCTTCTTTTTGGCAATCATTGCCTACAAAAAAGTGCATAAGAAATTCCTGGTAGCCGGCCGCTCTAGCCAAGCCATTTAATTTAATTTGTTTATGAGAAAAAAGATTTTCCACTGACACATAAATTTCTAAGACAGCTAAAAAACTTTTGATTATCTTTTTTTGACAATGTGGATTTTCTCTCACAAAATCAAGCATTCTCTCAATAAGTTTTGTGGTTTCGTCCTCATGATCATATCCAAGAAAAACAGCAGGAAGCTCTTCTTCCATGATTTGCCATTTATGAGCAGGGTCATTTATTGTGTGCTGATCAAAAGAAATTTTTGGTAGAGCAGAGTCTTTTTCAGGATCTTTTTCAGGGCCTTTTTCAGAATTTTTTTCAGAGTTATTTTTAGAGTTATTTTCAGGGGCTTTTTCATTTTTTATTTGATCTTTATTATCCATTTGTAACAATGGCTGCCCAGCGGAAACCCGATCGCCTCCTTTCACGCAGAGAGCTTTTACCAGGCCGTTTCCGGGAGCTTCAATACTCATCACCAGCTTCATGGCTTCCAGTTCAAGTAATAGGTCCCCCTTTTCCACAATTTGACCGGGCTTGACTCTTATGGAACTGATTATGGCCGGAAAGGGCGCTTTTATAAGGTCACTTGATTCTATTTCAATAGAATAGGGCACACCGTCTACTTCACAAAGCAGCGTACCTTCTCGCAAAACAAGTTGGATGTTATATCTTTTATAGTGATGGAGCAATAAGGCCTCATGATCATGCTTTTTATACTGAACTGCTATCAGGCAACCCTCAATTTTTACATGAAATATATTGTTGCCCATGGCTTTTACCAAGAATACATAAGTGTGACCGGACACATGGAAGGTTACTTCATAGCCGCGGGATGAGCGGATGTGCCTGGGGTGTCCACTGCGACTCCATTGTTTTTTGAAATCAAGAAATTCCTCCTGATAACGAAAGAGAGCTTGTTCAATAGCACAGGCTATCAAGGCAATATCCCAGTTGTTTCTCGATATAATCTGATCCCGGCTTTTTAGAAAATTTTCCACAAATCGTGTAGGTACCCCGCCTTGCCTTATCTCCGGCCTATTTAAAAGCTCCAGCAGGAAAGCCCGGTTGGTTGTTCCTCCCTCTATTTTAATCCGCATCTCCTGAAGAGCACGTTCAAGACGCGCCAGCGCTTCTTTTCGGCTTGGGGCATAAGCGATTATTTTGGCAATCATGGAATCAAATTCCGAAGGGATTATACTTCCCTGATCAATACCGGAATCAATGCGAATGCCAGGGCCTGCCGGAGGTTTAAAAAGAACAACCTTTCCAGGGGCAGGCATAAAATTTTTAGCAGGATCTTCTGCATTGAGTCGGACTTCAATGGCCGCTCCCCTCGGCTTTTCACTATTTTTTACCAATTTTTGACCACTGGCTATCAGTATTTGCCCTTTTACAAGATCCGTATTGTAAAGTTGCTCAGTGATAGGGTGCTCAACCTGCAGTCTTGTATTTACCTCCATAAAATAAAACCGGTTTTTGTCAATATCATAAAGGAATTCCACTGTTCCTGCATTTTCATACGCAGCTTCAGCTATAAGGCGTGCGGCGGCCTCCTCTATCTCCCTTATAATCTTTTGATTAAGATTGGGTGGTGGGGTTTCTTCAATAATTTTTTGGTTTCTTCGCTGCACTGAGCAATCCCGGACACCAAAGGTATTTATATTCCCGTAGTGATCTGCCAACACCTGGACCTCAAGATGTCGACCATTGACTACTAAATGCTCAATAAAAACACTGTCGCTGCCAGTTACCCGAAGGCCCTCTTCTTTGGCAAAGTTATATTGAAGGGCTAATTCTTCAGGTTTATTTACAAAACGAATGCCGCGACCACCTCCGGCATTTGCCGCTTTGACAACTAGCGGATATCCGATTTGCTCGGCAACTTTACCAGCCTCCTCCAGATCTTTAACAGGGCCTTTACTCCAGGGCAAGACAGGAACTTTAGCCCGTTCCGCCAATTCCTTGGCTGATATTTTATCCCCTAAAAGGGCCATTGACTTGGCAGAAGGGCCGATGAAAACAAGCCCGACGTCTTCAACCATTTTGGCAAAAGCAGCATCCTCAGCTAAAAAACCCCAACCCACCCACACTGCCTGACAGTGTGCAGATAAAAGAGCTTCCAGCATAAGCTCTCTATTCAAATATGCAGGTCCTTGATTTTTGGAAAAACCTGCAATCCGGGACAATGGACAGGCCTGGTTAGCTTCTTTAACAAAAAGGGCTTCTTGCTCTATGTCAAGATAAAAAGCAACCGTGCCGAGGGCTGTATCATAAAGCGAATTATACTCTTTGACCGCTCGAATAAAGCGGATAGCTGCCTCGCCTCTATTGATAATGCCTATTCGTGAAGCGCCGGCAAGTGGTGGTCTTATCATCTTATTAGCAGGTTAGATATTTAAATTTACACCAGGCAGTGGAAACTCCTGCTGAGGCAAAAGCGAAAATTACATTTTTACCGTGCTCTAATTTTTCTTCTTTGGCTGCGTGAGACATGGCCAAGGGCACTGAAGCGGATA
>JAUWIR010000477.1 GCA_030605265.1 Pseudomonadota bacterium
AAATTTAAGGAAGGAATTTAGCTAATGGTGAATCCGCCCTTTTTGAACATAAAATCCGGAATCAGGAAAAAAGTGTCCACTACTTTCCGGATTTAGTGTCCGGTAACCTCCGGATTTAGTGTCCAGTTCCGACCGGATTTAGTGTCCACTTTAAATCGGATTTGCCGTCCAGTTCCGACCGGATTATACAATTCGCAGCAACGGCTTTAACTTAGAGCCGGAAATTTGTATTAAACTTGCCAAACTCGGGGCCTCCATATTTGAGGTACCAATATCCTATGCGGGCCGGACTAAAGAAGAAGGGAAAAAGATCGGCCGGCAAGATGGCCTAAGCGCCCTATGGACCGTCCTCAGGTATTGGTTTATAGATGATATTTACCAAAAGGATGAATATGGCTCGCATATTTTACAAAGCTTAACCCATGCCAAGAATTTTTCGGCTACCAACGTAAGGCGGGACACCCAGTAAAAATAAGGGATTAAGCCTTTCCAACTTTTATGGGCATTAGCCTTAATTATGGCCAGTCTTAAAATTGAGACAATCAAATTGTGCTGTCCCGGCTTAAGTTGGTAGCCGGGTTAAAGACATATGAACTTCCCTTTGAGGCTGTTATAGGGTGCTCCTTAGAACAAAGTTGGACACGTGATCCATTCGATCGAATTATTGTTTCACAAGCAAGCATAAACGCATCTCAACTTGCTACGAAAGATGATACGATTCACAAGAACTATAAGTATACGCTGTGGTGAAATTTTTAGTATAATTTATAAAAGGGGGTCAAAGCTGCATGTGCAAAATAAATACGGTGGGGTCAGGCCTGCATTTGTGGAGTTGTATATTAAATTAGTGGGCTAACAGGAGACTTGAAAAAGTGATTAAGTTGAGATAAAAGTGCAAAGCAGGATCATGATTTGATTTCGTTAGCAAATTTGAAAGAGATCATCAAAAACAAGAGACCTTATTATACCGTTCATGCGCAAGAGCAAATGGCTTTTAGGCATACGAGATTTGGAAATTATAGAAGTAATATTAGGAAAAGAGGCAGAAGTTATTGAAGAATATCTTGATGACAAATATTCACCGAGTTGCCTTATTTATGGTACTACCTTGAAAGGAAGGATATTGCATGTTCAATCTAATTATCAAGGAGTGGGAATGGGGTCAAACCTACAATATACAGCTAAGTACACTGTCCCTTTAATTCTCGTCCAGCCAGGATCATCAGTAATGCTTCTGATTCTACCCGTCGAGGGAGATCAACCGGGTGGATAATTGAGGCGATCAGCGCTAAGTAACAATCCATCACAACCCATCACAGTTAGATAGCCCATCTCGTATTAGTCCCTCTATACGATACTATACGATAAATGCCAAGCTAGAAAACTTTTGCTCTGAATGATACATATCAACCTGGAAAATGTTTTGCTCTAAAATCAGGGGTTATGAAATCAGAGCGCAACCTATCAAATATAAATCAATATTATATAAGCAGTATTATATAAGCTATAGCCTTTCACAATAATTTTCTCTATGGAAAGACAACCAAGAATTGAATACGAGGGTGCATTTTACCACATCACTTCAAGGGGTAATCTTAAGGGCAAAATATTTTTTGAGGAAACAGATAGAGAGAAATTTGTAAATATCCTCAAAATAACCAAGGAAAGATATGCTTATAATCTCCCTGCCTATGTCCTTATGGATAACCACTATCATCTCCTGATCGAAACCCCTCTTCCCAACCTCACTCAGTTAATGCAAAACATTAACACCTCATACACGGTTTTTATAAACAGAAAATACGAAAGAAGCGGCCACTTGTTGCAGGGAAGATATAAAGCGATTGTAATAGATAAAGACAGCTATCTTCTCACTGTCTCAAGGTATATTCATCTCAACCCGGTCAGAGCTGGTATAGTAGGCGCCCCTGAACTGCATAGATGGGGCAGCTACAGAGAATACATTAATCCTTTCTGTCGTAGTGGACTAGTATATACTGGGGATATATTGTCTTATTTTTCCGGCAACTCTGATAGCCCGGGATTTTTCGTAGCAGAATATAAAAGTTTTGTGGAATCGGGAATAAATGACCATAATAACCCCTTCAACGCGGTCAAGGCAGGAGTTGTTCTCGGAGAAGAAGATTTCATGGAGAGGATAATGGAAATGGTCAGAGTCAAACCACCTGATAATGAGCTTCCTGCACTTAAAAAGCTCCAAAGAGGCATATCCATAGATAGTGTCATCAAAGCAGTTTCTGATTACTATTCTTTGTCTGATGCTGATCTAACAGAAAGGACAAGAAGGTATTCAGAGCAAAGGAAGATCGCCATTTATCTTTCAAAAATAATGAGCGGCGGCAAGAATTCCATGGTGGCCAAGCAATTTAACATAAGCTCTCAGGCAGTAACAAATGTATTGACAGAGATTGAAAGGATGCTTAAAGAGTCAACCAGGTTACGAAGTGAGATAGGAAATATTAAGTGTATATTGTAGGTTTGACCCTAAATAATACATTTATACATTTGAGCAATGGCAGAAACTTGGCATTGATGAAGGCAGCAGATTCGTGAGGGGAAGAAATGGTAAGCCCACGGGGCAGAAGGTATTTATCTTTCCCAACAAGTATGAAAAGGGGCGTGCAAACGTGGGTATCTTTAACTGGGATGGGCATGCCACTGTAGAAGTTGATCTAGGGAATATTTTGGAAAAGGGGCAGAATTATGTCGTCTATAATTGCCTCGATATCAAGCAGCTCATTGAAAAGTCTGCGCCGGCGCTGAATAAAACCTATGATGGAGCGCCTGTGGCGTTCCCGATGCGAAGGGATAAAATTTCCCCCGACTTTGATGCATATTTGTTTTGGCTAAGAAAAAATTTGATACTTCATCACTACACAGGTTGAGATAAATGATTTTTTGGAAAATTAAGATTCACATATTTTTATTTGAAAATGTGCCTATAACTAATTGATATTATATAATTTTCATTATCCTTTGTGCCGGCTTATCGGCATGTGGGGGGGGCATTTGTGATAATGAAGGCAAACCCTTTCATCATTGAATACTTAGAAATTACCTATGGAATACAGGGAACTAGGCAAGCGGTTGTTTGATCTTATTTGTTCTTTTTGCGGCTTGGTAATTTTATCTCCTTTGTTCGTAGTCATTTCGCTTCTTATTAAGATGGGTTCCTCTGGGTCGATATTTTTTATTCAGGAGCGAATGGGCCAAGGAGCAAATAATTTTAATCTTATTAAATTTCGCTCCATGTACAATTCTCCGATTAAGGAAAAGTTTGGTTTTACTCCTGGAGATGGGTCTCGTATAACGAAATTGGGTAATTTTTTGAGAAAAACGAAAGTTGATGAATTCCCGGAACTTATTAATGTGTTAAAGGGGGATATGAGTATTGTTGGGCCAAGACCTGAAGTACCAAAATATCGGTATTTTTATAGTACTAAAGAATTCGGGCCCGTTTTATCTATGAGACCGGGAATAACTGATTATGCCTCCATAAAATATCGTCATGAAGAGCAGATATTGGCTAAGAGCCCTTACCCGCAAATGATGTATGAAAAAAAATCCTTCCGGATAAATTGCGGTTAGCTTTGGAATATAAAAAACATGTGAGTTTTAAAAATGATTTAAAAATCGTATTTGAGACTGTGGAATTGCTTCTTCCAAGGATAAAGAGGGTGTTGGGTGGCACAAAAGTTTAAGGGATATTGTATATATTTGCAGGTAATTTATTTCCTTTTATTGCTTTTTTTGATGTCTGGAATTACCTTTACTGGAGAAAGATCAGTATGGGCGGACAAAATCGAATCCTTTGTTAACTTTAAGCAAGAATATACAGATAATCTTTATCTGGACCCAAGCATAAAGGATGATGATTACATATCCACTTTAGAAGCAGGAGTAAAGTTTTTTCCGATCTCAGGGAGGAGGAGATTTGAGGAGGAAAATAGAGGTATTAAGGGGGAATATAAGGGAAAGTTAATTTTTCATAAAAATTACTCCAAGGAAGATCGAGCGGAACATAGTTGTTATATTCATG
>JAUWIR010000309.1 GCA_030605265.1 Pseudomonadota bacterium
AAACCTTCAGCACTTGGAGCTACGAGACGGAACGACCGTTGTCACTGGAAGCCGTGTGCAAAATGGCTAAGAAGTTGCCGGGGAATATCTACCGCTGCAAGGGAGTGATCTATGTGGCCGATGCACCTCAGCGGAGGGCTGTGCTGCAGGTGGTAGGACGCCGCGCTGATATTGCTTTACATGACGAATGGAGAGGACGAAAGCCGCAAACGCAGATCGTTGCTATTGGTGCGCCCGGAAGCATTGACGCTGAAGCACTCCGCGAGCAGTTCGATTCATGCCTCAGTGAAGGAGCATAAAGGTTGTTTCGCATTTTTGTTGAATAGTAACTATTATAAGAATGGCTATTGAGCAATAAATGAATCTTTTTTACGATCTCTTTACATAGTATTAATATAATTGTAAAGAGTGTAATATAAATACTTGTGTTTAATAACACAAAAATGTAAGGAGGATTACAAATGAAAATGAAGGACCTTAGTATTAGCGTATTAATTTTAATGGTGCTTTTTCTTGTATCATGTAAAAATTCATCAAACAAAAAAAGTCAAACGATCGTTTCTGATGCACAAATCCTTGAGGTTGCCTCTAAAGCATATGTTTATGGCTATCCTCTTCTTTTAATGGATTACACCAACAGAATAGGTATAAATGTAGAAGAACCAAATTCTTTTGGCTCTGCACCAATTAACCAAATTGGTCATTTCAGACAATTTCCGGATCACAATTTTACTGATGTTGTAAAACCCAATGTGGATACCTATTATTCGATTGCTTGGTATGATTTAAAACAAGAACCTATTGTATTAAGCGTCCCTGCGACAGATAGGTACTATCTACTTCCACTTTTAGATGCATATACTAATGTATTCTCTGTACCTGGCACTAGAACAACCGGTAAAGAAGCGCAATCATTTCTATTAGCAGGGCCGTTTTGGCAAGGTGAAGTTCCGGAAGGAATGACATTAATCCAAGCACCAACAAACATGGTTTGGATGATTGGCAGAACACAAGTTAATAGTCTGGAAGACGGAGCCACTGTGGTTGCAAGTATACAAGATGGATACAAGCTTGTACCTTTAAGCCATTTTGGTAAGGAATACATACCCCCAAAAGGAACTGTTTCTGAAGAAGTTAAAAATATTGTTCCTGTAAGTGATGTCAGAGCGCTGTCAATTGAAGATTACTTTAATTTACTTTCTGAATTAATGGTTGATAATCCACCTGCGCCGGCAGATTCTACATTAATTGAAGAAATGGCGTCCATTGGTATCATCCCGGGTCAATCATTCTCTACAGAAAATTTTAACCAGGAGGTCAAACAAAAATTAGAGTCTATTCCAGAAAAAGTGCATAATAAATGGGAATCAATGGGCAAAAACGAGAACCCGGACATGGTTAAAGATGGATGGATATTTATGACTCAGGGCATGGGTAGTTATGGGACCAACTACGATTTTAGAGCTTTTATAGCTTTTTTTGGTCTTGGTGCAAACCTTCCAGAAGATGCGATTTATCCAAGTTCAGGAAAAGATAGCAACAATGAATTATTAGACGGAGCAAAAAAGTACGTAATTCATTTTACAAAAGAACAAATTCCTCCGGTTAATGCATTTTGGTCACTGACAGCATATGATAAGAGAAATTTGCTTGTTGAAAATCCAATCAACAGATATGCTCTTGGGGATAGAGATAATCTAAAATACAACAAAGATGGCTCATTGGATATATATATTCAAAATACCAGTATAGGGAAAGATAAAGAAGCTAACTGGCTTCCATCACCAAAAGAGGGGCCTATGAACCTAACTTTAAGATTATATTGGCCAAAACCAGAAGTATTGGATGGATCGTGGACAATTCCTGCAATTCAAAAAGTTAAATAAACGGTACCCAACAAAGGGTATAGGCACCACCAGTAGTTTAGCAAGCGTATAACAAGTCATTCTTATGCCTTTAAAAAACATATGGCTAGTATAAACTTAAATTCAGTTAATTCTATTGGTTTCGATACTCGTGAAAGATTGGAATTATTTATAGCTATAGGGCTGAGGAATTACAGAATAGCTGGTTACTAAAGAAAGGCTTGTAAACAGCTGCGCCCCTTAGCACGATCATTAAGTGGATAATTTGCTGGAAATTTTTTTTTATTTTTTTAATAATTTGATATAATAAATATCTTTGATTTAATTAAAGGCCAAGATTATAAATTAAAGGAGGTAACACAAATGTCAGATATCACTATGAACCAAGCCCACGAAGTCATTACAGCCGCATTAAAGAAAGCTGAAGAAATAGGAACAAAAATGGATATAGCAGTTGTTGATACAGGAGCAAATTTGAAAGCATTCATTCGAATGGATGATGCATGGATTGGTAGTATTGACATTGCTATTAAAAAAGCTAAGACTGCCCGATATTTCGATATGCCCACAGGAGAAATTGGGAAGCTTTCACAGCCTGGTGGGTCACTTTATAACATTGAACATTCTAATAATGGATTAATTACATTCCCTGGTGGTTTACCATTAAAAGGAGCAGA
This sequence comes from Pseudomonadota bacterium, assembly GCA_030605265.1. Lineage (GTDB taxonomy): Bacteria > SZUA-182 > SZUA-182 > DTGQ01 > DTGQ01 > JAUWIR01. The sequence goes on from JAUWIR010000309.1 coordinate 2,543, forward strand.
TGGTAAGATTATAGGCGCCATTGGTGTTTCAGGAAGTACGGTAGAAAATGATCATATTGTTGCTGAAGCTGGTGCAGGTGCGACAGTCTAATTTGTTTCAACATCATCTGCCACCTTAAGAGTGGTGGTATTATTATCCCCTGCCTGATTATCATGTAAAACTATTTGCCCAGGTGCTGCTGTGCCGGCTTTACCTAAGGTTATGCTTTCCATCCACCATATCAGCATTTAACCCATTGCCAGGGCTCGATTCATAACCATTGAGAGAATAGCTGTCCTGGTCCATAAAACTGTATCCCGTACTCACTATTTTTTGCCGAGGGGTCATCTCAGGATCTGTTTGACAATTATAGAGTGTTAGGTTATTGTAACTGGCTATACTAAAGCCTTCTTTCACACTTTTTATAGGGGCAGTATTTATTTAAATATGATTAGAAAAAGCTTGCAGATAGTTATTCTCATACTAGGAGTCCTCCTTTCGCCTTGGCGCTCTTATGCACAAGGGCCGTTAATTAGGAAAGTTACTGTTCAAGAAGCAATCTCTTTAGCCCTTCAGCGCAATCCAACGATAAATCAGAAGGAAGAAGAATTGGTTAAGGCTCGCTTGAATATTGATAGGGCGATCGCAGTTATTATGCCAAAAATAAGTTCAACCTTTACTGCAGGTCACAACCTTGCCCTTATGGATGAAGAGCAGTATGAATTTTCTCTTGGGCTTCAACAGCCAATTTATAACCAGGGGAAGACGTGGATTTTAAGGGATCAAGCCAATATTAATATTATGATTGCACAAAATCAATTACTCCTGACAAAGCAAGAGGTGCTCTATCAGACCTTACATGCTTTCTATTCTCTGCTGAAGGCTAAAAAGGTAAAAATTATTGCTCTTGAAGCTGTTGATCGTCTAAAGGAACATCTGCGAGTTTCCAAGATTAGATATGAAGTTGGCCAAGTTCCTGAGACAGATGTTTTGCGGGTGGAAGTTGAACTTGCAAAAGCTGAAAAAGACCTTATAGATGCTGAGAATACCATAAAAATTGCCCGGGAGGGATTGAATCGATTTATTGACCTTAATGAATCCTTTGAGGTGATGGAGCCTTGCCTTTTTTCTTGGGTTATTGAGGATGAGGCTTCTCTTTTTCCAAAAGCTGTAAAAGATCGGCCGGATATTCAACAAATTCGATACTTACAACAATTTGCTGAAAAGGAGATTAAAATTGCCAAATCCGCGTTCCTTCCCAGTTTCTCAGTAATGATCAATTATGTGCGCAGGGAATATAATCATGTGGATGAAAAGATCCTCCCCTCACAAGATGGAACTCAAGTGCTTGGTGAGGTAAAGATCCCCATTTTTGAAGGGGGGCTGCGGGTGGCCAATATCAAGGAGGCAAAAGCTGATTACCGCAAAATAGAATGGTCTTTTGAAGAGTTAAAGCGGGAAATACGTCTTCAAATCATGGAGGCATTGCTTGATTTACAAAAAATTTCAGCTAGTCTCAAGGCCACAGAGAAGCAGATTTTTTTAGCTGAAGAAACCTTGCGGAGATTAAAACTTCAATACCAGGAGGGCCTGGCCTCCAATCTTGATGTAATAGATGCCAATACCTTTTTGGTTAGTGCGAATACAGACTATTCAAATCTTCTTTATGACAAAACCGTAGCTTATTTTAAGGTATTGAAAACCACAGGTCAATTAAGCCGGGAGGAAATAGAGAAGCTGTATTCATTGCCAAAGGGAAAAGAAAAAAATTCCATTTCACAAGAAAAAGAAAAAGAAAAGGAAAATTCAAAATAAGCAATGCAACCACCTCTGGTGAAGGTAGGCCTTCTACCATGTCCCGCCTATGAAAAAGAACACCTATATCAAACCCTTAAAAAAATAATTGAATTATTAGGTGGTATTGATAAATTTATAAAACCTGAACAAAAGGTTTTTGTAAAAGTAAATCACCTACCACCTCCCTCTCCTGCAGAACGTGCTATTGTGACTCATCCGGTTTTTATAGAGCAGGTTGTAACTATTCTTCTTGAAGCGGGCGCTAAAGTGAGGGTGGGGGATGATATAAACTTAAGCCAGGGTGATGGTTTTGCTGTTTCAGGGCTTCGACAGGTTTGCCAAAGATTAGGGGTTAAATTAGTTAATCTCAGAGAGGAGGGCTTCCGGAAGGTCCGGATAAGCAATGGGAAGGTCCTGACTCAAACCTATCTTGCCAAAGCTATTTATGAGGCTGAAGTGATAGTGAATTTACCAAATTTTAAAACCCATTCTTTAACGTGTTTTACAGGGGCGGTAAAGAATATGTATGGATGTTTGCCGGAAGGGCTTCGATCCCGGTATCATCGTGAATTTTTAGGAGAAAGGTTCCATAGCTTGTTAGTGGACCTTTATTCAGCCCTTAAACCTCAATTACACATTATGGATGCTGTAGTGGGGATGGAAGGGGAGGGCCCGGCTAATGGTCGTCCACGCAATATCGGTCTTATCATGGCCAGTGCCGATGGAGTGGCCCTGGATAGAGTAGCTTTATCATTAGCCGGTATTGACATTAATGAAGCCCTCTATTTAAAAGAGGCTGAGGAAAGAGGTGTGGGCAAGTATATTCCGGATGATCAAGATAGAACAAATCCTAAAAGATTTCCTGCCGGCATACAAGTTGTGGGGGAAAAGCTTTCTTCAGTAAAAATACCGGATTTTGTGCCTAGCTCTTCTTTCCATTACATTAACAAATGGGTACCGGATTTTCTCTTTCAATTGATAAGTGGTCTTTTTAACTCACGCCCTCGGGTAAATCCATCAAAATGTTGTCTTTGCCTGGCATGTCAAAGGGTTTGTCCAACCGGATCGATATTGGTTGGTGAAAAAAGTGTTTCTATCAAAAAACGTACTTGTATTTCCTGTATGTGTTGTCATGAAGCTTGTAGATATAATGCAATTCAAGTAAAGAGAGGTATTATTACAAGATCATTAATCGCCATATTAAAAAAGATACGAGGTTTTATCTCATCTTTGATCATGTCAATTTTGTAAGTTTTTTCCCTATTTTTCTTATATTTTATTAAGCAATTTTTTGATAAATTATACTACGTTTTTATTCTTTTCTTGGTTCATATGAGATCCTTTAAAAAAGATGAAGAACAATAAGAGCTGTAGATGGCTTTACTGGACGCCGAGAATATTGGTAATTTTATTTGCCGGCTTCATTAGCTTATTTGCCCTTGATGTTTTTAGCGAGGGGGATTCACTTTGGAAAACAATGATA
>JAUWIR010000472.1 GCA_030605265.1 Pseudomonadota bacterium
CCCTTTCAATAATTTCCATGCTCTTTTGCTCAATCTCTTCCGGCGCCATATATTTTCTGCCCATAAGAAGGCCTCCTATGATTTCTTTTCCAGATTTTGCCTATTTTTCAACTTGTGCAATTAAATTTTTAGATTCACTAATGAAAAAAAATATTTGACAGGATAACAAGATAAACATGATTTAAATCCAGTTAATCAAAAAGATTTATCAAAAGATTATAGGTGAATTTATTGTGCTATATTTTGCATGATACAGTTATATTGGAGTTAACGTCTATAAGAAAAATTATTAAAACCCATGAAGCAAAATTAATTTGGAAAATTATCTTGTCAATCCTGTTATCCTGTCTAAAAATAATTAATTGCACAGTTGCTATTTTTTCGTTAACCCTTCACAGACGGCGATCCCGAAGACTATTAAGGTTTAGCTTTTTCCTTTTTGATAATTCAGGCATTGCTGAACAAACCGCGCAGCCCAGGAGAGATGTGTCCCAAAGTGAAGGTGCACATAACAGGCCAGAGTATTCTTCCTTACATAGCCGTCAAAATAAATTCCCCCTTTCTTTTCTACTTTTAAGGCCATGGGATACTTTTCCGGCATATCTTCTATATATGACCAATGAAATACATGCCCTTTGCCTGTTTCATCTTTTTTACCGAGTATGTTTTCCTTTATTGTTTTTATAGAATGATACCCAAAGGTTTGCAGCCTTTTCCCCATTTTCACCCTACCGGGGAAAAGCCCAACCAGGGAAAATACCTCTCCTTCCTTATTCTGCAACTCCTTCATCAAATACATTAAACCGCCGCATTCAGCGTAAATGGGCATTCCTTCTTCGCTCTTTCTTATAATGTCCTCTTGTAATGATTTATTCTGACTAAGCTTATGAGCAAACAGTTCAGGAAACCCTCCGCCAATATACAGGCCGGCTGCCTCATCCGGAATGGTTGTATCTTTAAGAGGGCTAAAATAGAGCAACCTGACCCCCAGGGATTCTAAAATATCCAGATTGTCAGCATAGTAAAAGTGAAAACATTCATCAAAGGCTACGGCCAAGCAGACTTCTTTTGTTTTGGCTTTTACTGAAAAAATCCTTTTCTGAAAAGAAGGAAAAGGGCCGGCAGATTGGCCAATTTTAATAACAGCCTCAACATCAATATTTTCTTCTATTGATCCCCTCAGTTTCTCATGAGAAAGCGAATTAATCTCCTGAACGGGAGTAAGCCCCAAATGCCGCTCCGGTATATTCAAAGAAGGGTTTTTTGATAGATACCCTAAAACAGGAATATTTGTCCTTTCCTCAATGGCCTGTTTAGTCAAATCAAAGTGCGCTTGGCTGCCAATCCTGTTTAAAATAAAACCAGCCAGGGGAAAATCCCTGTCAAACAATTGATACCCTAAAGCTACAGCAGCAGCGCTTTGGGCCATTTTCCCTGCGTCAATTACCAGAATCGCCGGACAGTTCAGGATTTTGGCAATATGGGCGGTACTGCCAACCCCTGAAGCGCCTGCTCCATCATATACCCCCATGACCCCTTCAATGAGAGAAAACATCACCTGTCGGGATTGCCTATCAAAAAGTTCTTTGATTACTTCTTCTTCTAAAAGATAAGAATCCAAATTTCTACAGGGCCTGTTTGACAGATTTGTATGAAACCCTGTATCAATATAATCCGGCCCAACTTTATAGGCTTGAATTGATAAACCTTTTTCTTTTATCGAAAGCAGTAAGCCCATGGTCAGGGTAGTTTTTCCAACCCCACTATGGGTCCCGGCAATAATAACTCGCGGATAATTACTCATATTGTTTCATTCATCAGCCTTTGTGCCTCTGTTCCTCTGTGCCTTCTTTTGACATTATAGAGCTAAATAGCTGCATATCCATATTTTGACGCAAAAGCTCAGCCAAAGCATCTAATTGTTTGTTGAGGTCAAGGGTTTCTCCACTTTCTTGGCAAGGCATACCCTTTTCTTCCCTCATGGTATTGAGCAGCCAATTTTTAAAATCCCGGTTATCAAAAATTCCATGAATATAGGTCCCCCAGATTTTCCCTGTAGAGTTTTGCGTGCCATCCTGAAGTTGGATCCCTGTGGCGCCTCTCTCAATTTCAAAGAGAGGTTCAGATGCACCCAAATTTATGGTTTGACCATGATGGATTTCATACCCTTTAATGGAAAACCCGGTCCTCAAACACTTACCCCTAACCTGGTGCGTACATTTTCCCTGCTCATAAAAAGTCTCCACTTTCAGCAAGTTTAAACCCTCAACAGGGCCTTTTTTTGTTTCCTGCCCTGATTCATCTTTTATATGAACGCCCAGCATCTGGTAGCCGCCGCAAATACCGATGATCCGGACGCCCTCCTCTGCTCTCCTTTTGATAATCTCGGCCAACCCATGATCATAAAGAAATTGAAGATCATTAAAGGTATTTTTTGTTCCGGGGATAATAATACAATCAGCTGATTGCAACAAACGAGGGTCAGTTGTATATTCAAGGATGAGGTCATCTTCTTTTTCCAGTACATCAAAATCTGTAAAATTTGAAATATGGGGAAGTCGCACAACACGTATCTGAAGTTTAGATGATTCTGAGCTTTGACTATTTTGTTTCCTTTGATCAAAAAAGAGGGAATCCTCCTCCGGCAGGGTAATATCATTGAAATAAGGTATTACACCCAGGATCTTTTTCTTGGTTTTCCCCTCAAGAAAAGTTAACCCCTCCTCAAGCAGTCGTTTATCTCCGCGGAACTTATTGATAATAAATCCCTTAATAAGATCTCTTTCCTCTTCTTCCAGCAGTTCCATTGTTCCCACCAGCCAGGCAAACACCCCGCCCCGATCAATATCCCCCACCAGAATAACCGGAGCATTAATCATAGAGGCGATTTTCATATTCACAATATCATGCTTTTTCAAATTAATTTCAGCTGGTGAGCCCGCGCCCTCGATGACCACACAATCAAATTCCCGCATCAGCCTATCCAAGGATTCCTTAACCTGCTCAAAGGCAATGGATTTATAGGCATAGTATTCCATGGCGGTCATGTTGCCTACAGGTTTACCTGCCACAATTACTTGCGAGCCAACCGAGCTTGTCGGCTTGAGTAAAACCGGGTTCATATCAAAGGTAGGCTCAATCCCGCAGGCTGCTGCCTGCATGGCTTGAGCACGCCCTATTTCCAAGCCGTCTTTGGTAACAGCAGAATTAAGGGCCATATTCTGGGCTTTAAACGGCGCCACCCTATAGCCCTCTTGTTTTAAAAGGCGGCATACCCCGGCCACAATAATACTCTTTCCAACCCCTGAACCAGTTCCGCAAATTTGTAATGTTTTTGCTTTTTTCAATATCTTTGCCTCTTTTCCCAGCAATTCCTAACTATGAAACCTTTGTCTCAAAAAAAATGTAATTTACCGCAGAGGACGCAGAGTTTTTTTCATGTTCTCTCTGCGAACTCTGCGCTCTCTGCGGTGAAAAATTGCAACCTGTGCAATTAACTATTTTTAGACAGGATAACAGGATTGACAAGATAATTTTTAATCCTGTCTATCATTTACAATGGGTTTTTGTGATTCCACATTAAGGCCGCATTTATACAATATCCTGTTATCCTGTCAAATATTTTTTTTTCATTAGTGAATCTAAAAATCTAATTGCACAGGTTGAAAAATTGTTACCTTGATCCAAAACATGTCAAGTTAAAAGAAGGCACAAAGGCACAAAGGCTGAATCTCCGCATAAAAAAATGAAAATTCCTATACTTTCAAGGTAAGGATTGCTTCTTTTTTCATTATTTTTCAATACCTTCCCTGGCCAAAACACCCTGATCATGGTAATGCTTTACCGCCCTTATTTCAGAAACCAGGTCTGCTAGTTTAATAATCCCGAAAGGGGCGTGTCGCCCGGTTAAAATCACCTCTTGCCCCTTGAGGCGTTTCTGAAGAAGACTAATCACCTTATCCTCCTCTAATAACTGGTAATTGATGGCCACATTGATTTCATCCAATACAATCACCCTATATTCCCCTTGGGCCATTATTTCTTCAATCCGCTGCAAACCTTTCACAGCATATTGTTTATCTTGTTCATTAATAATCTCACCCACTTTGCGC
>JAUWIR010000609.1 GCA_030605265.1 Pseudomonadota bacterium
ACTATATTTTCAAATAAATAACTCTTGTTATATTTTGGTTACACTCATTTGAATTTTATTCTTGTTGCTGCTATAGTAATCAAATATTCAGCTGCCCCTCTATTGTGGAAATACCCAATATAGTCCAAAACAGCCAGGGTCCATATCGGCTTTACTCCTATGATGTCAATTTGAAGACCTGGCAGGAGGATTGGCTTGGATTTATGAAGTCAAGCGCCTTTAATGCCATCTTTACAACCGGAACAGGAAGGCTGTATCTTGACCTCAATGGAAACCCCTCTCCGATCTTATGTCTCCAAGGGTTTTTAAAACCCGGCTACAACCATCAAGTCCCGAATCCTGATGAATACCTGGAAACAGATCTTTTTGACCCGAGTTATTTTAATTCAAATCAATCCACCCTGGAAATCCTCAATAACCCTGTGCTTAGCCAAATAGAAACGATTAGGAGTCAAAATTATCAAAATGGTTCATGGGAGGCAAGTTCCCTTTCTTTAAATTTCATACTTAATTATTAATTATAGTACAATATTATAGGTAGCAATAATGAGATACAAATTCAATCTTTTTTCAAGCCATTTTATTTTTCTGATCCATTTTTTTAGGCAATTTTAAAGTAAGTTCCTTAATGTCGATTCCTATTATCCTAATGGTGCATCATTGATAAATATGCATCTTGATAAATATCTGAAGGACCTTTAGGAGGAAAGTATGACAAACTTTATATATTTCCACTGATAATTTACTTACCACCCTCCAACAAAAGCCATCCCTTGGCACATTCCATATTGTAAATCTCATGAAGAAAAAATGCCTCATAAACTATCCTTAATAAATTAGTCGATTTAATACAAAAAACCCAGAACAGATTTCAAATCATGGGATTAGAATATATTATTCCCTGAAATTTCTTTGAGTGAGAAAAATTGGGCCGGATGACCTCCCCCTCATGCTTAAGGATATAAATCTTGAACAGATGAAAAGTTATTTCCTTAAAGAAGCCTCCATGCTGGTGAAGTCTCTCAAGAAAAAATAAATGGGAAAGAAGAGAAAGAAAAAGAACGCACATATAAAAAGTGAGAAGAGGGTAAAATTAATATAAAAAGTGTTTGCTTATTGGCTGTTAATTTTACCTTAATAACGCTTTAAAACCAGCCTGCTGAAAATGCTCATCAGGCGTTAATACATCTGTTAAACCTCGATCTTGCATAATGATAATAGATATGCAATCTGTTATTCCCCATTCTTTATCCGGACGATTTCGATATAGTTGAAAAGCTTTCTTATATAGTTCTTCCGTAATAGGAATTACCTCAATATTAGGGTCTTCTTCAAGTGAATCCAGTAATTCAACAGCGGCTTTCCGATAGCGAGCTTTGGCCAAAGCATTGCCTATTTCTAAAATAATGGCTCGTGTTGTAATTAGTCTTGCTCCGGCCACCTCCAATTGATCAGCAAGGATTACGGCCTTTCATGATATTGATCGTTTGAAGCGGATAGAGCAATAGCAAATGAAGCGTCTAGAAAAACTTCATTCATTGGCATCATCATTTTCCTTTCTATAAAGATAGTCGTCTAACTTTGCCGACCAATCAGAGGGGCCTTTTAAGTTAAGTGACCTGGCGGTCCGAAAAAAAGAATATGAAGCCTTTTTAGGGATATCGGTATTTTCAATTGTTATGAGCACATGTGTATTTGGCTTTAATTTGATCGGTTCTTCAGGACATAATACTTTGCCGTCGAAAATAGCGCGTAATGTTTTACCCATTTTATTTCTCCAATTTTGTGGATATCAATTAAAAAAATCTACTAAATTTATAATATGATTATATAATTAATGAACATTTCAGTCAAGGCCACAGTTGCAAAATTTGTATCCTGTCTGCTTCAGTTAAAATTATACCAAAATAAAAAAAAATCAAAAACCCTTTTGCCTGGCGACTGCCCAGTAGGTAGTATTGGTATTTGGCCTGGTAATACCGGGAATATTGGTATTGGCATACCCGGCATCCTTCATTTGCCGGTTTACACTTTCTTTTAAAAAAATCACCACGGAGACACGAAGACACAAAGAAAAACTTAAACTCTGTGGCTCCGTGGTGAAAAATATTTAAAAAAGTGTCAACTACTTTTGGGCATAAATGAAGGATGCCTTTTTATTTATCGGATTTATAAGTGGAGTAACCTTCTTTCCCGGATATGGTGTAGGTGAGAATTCCTCTACCCAAAAAGAAGTTAAGCAGATTGGAGAAAAGCCGAAAGAGGATGAACACCTTTTTTGAGCAAAGAAAAAGCGCTTTTAGAAAAAGGTAAATCAGAAATCGAGATAGGGCTTAGTTATTCAGAAAAGACATGGAAATTATGTTATTTACGGCTTGGCGCCGGGAAAGTAATTTGTGGGGACAACCCCGAATCAAGGAAATGCCGCCGGGTTATCTTATGTAGAAGGTTTTTTTGAGAGCAGTCATTCTCCTTATACGGCTACCTTAGTTCCTGTTACAGAAAAGGAAGGCCCCTCTGATATTGATATTACTTTAGAGCGAGGAGGGGACATCTCAGGTAGGGTCCGGGACACAAATGGTAAAAGTAAAGAAGGAATTATGATTACGGCCACCAGTTACGAATATTGGATCTTTGAACCAAGTAGCGGGGAAGCCTGGACTGATCCGAACGGAAGGTATACAATCACCCTTTTTACTGAGCAATTATCAGGTTTATGTAAGTACTAATGGGCCATCTAGTCCTTACGTCAACTATGGGGGAAATCCTCAACCCCTAAGAATCAATGTTTCCTGCTACCAGAAGCCGACCGGGTTTTGAAGATGCTCAAAGCGGAGGGTAAAATGTAATCATTCAGACCCCTCACCCCACCCCTCTCCCCAGCAGGGAGAGGGAGCTAAAAA
>JAUWIR010000032.1 GCA_030605265.1 Pseudomonadota bacterium
AGTGATTTTTAGGGGTTTCAGTAAGTGCGATGCCAAAGGATTTGGCATAATCAGGCACATAAGAAAAAGTAAAATATTAATAAATTCAAGTTGTTATGATTGCGCAACCAGATGCTGACCTGATAGGCTTGTGCGCAATGATACGGATAACACAATGAACGGTAACTTAATCATGAATGGTAGCTTCAGTGTGACTGATGATGCAGGAAGTAAAACTATTAGCATTAATGCGGAGAATCAAGAGGTTAAGGTTGGAAATAATAGGGTTTGGCATCAGGGAAATATGGGATCAGGGAGTGGGCTGAATGCAGATATGCTGGATGGGTATGACAGCAGTGCTTTAATGTCCGTTAAAGAAGGCTGCTATGTCTCCCATTCAGGCGGATGTTTGTCCGGATTTTCTAATATAGGTTCTGCCGGTTCCTGGGGTCGCTGCTATGTCAGCCCCAATCCCGGCTTTTACCCCTGCTTTTTTCGGCCCGCTGGTGGGGGTTGTCCCGGTGGGGTCGTGGGCGAGCGAGTCCTTAGGTACGGCGTATATATGCTGCCAGTAGTATGTCTTTTTCAGGACACCTGGTATTTGAAAATCTGAAATCCAATTTTTTGGTATAACAATGAAAACTTATTTTTTATTTACGAGCCTAAAAAGAGAGAAATTGTGGCCGCGCAGGTGAGAGACAGGGTAGTCCTCATGCCCTCTGCAGGATTATCGAACCGATTTTTGACCAAAGGCTTATCTATGATACCTGTGCTTGCAGATTACCTAAAGGGACTTTAGCGGCCATAAGGAGATTTGAGCAGTTTAAATATGCGTTATTATCCCGCTAAACGGCATATTCAGAAGGTTGAGGAAGATCACTATGCTTGACCCAAACCAGGCATTTCCTTATAATAAGGAAATAATAAAAAAAAGTTTACTTTATAGGAGGAAATGCTGTGGTTGATAAAGAATTAATAAAAAGTGTTTTGCTCTCCCATCAGCAAAGGGAGCCTTATAAAATTACCCAAAGAGATGTAAAGATTGTAGATATAAATAAAATTTACGCCATTATCGGACCGAGGCGAAGCGGTAAGACCTTTTTTCTTTTTTCCATAATGGATGATTTAAAAAGAAAAAATTTGAGTGATAAGCTCTTTTACATAAATTTTGAAGATGAAAGACTGGCTGATATTGAGACGGAAGATTTACAAAAAATCCTGGACGCCTATTTCGAACTCTATCCGGATAATATACATCAAAAAACTTACTTTATGTTTGATGAAATACAGAATGCGCCTAATTGGCAAAAATTCATACGAAGATTATATGACACGGGGAATTGTGAAATTTATATCACCGGAAGCTCTGCTAAGCTTCTCAGTAAAGAAATCGCCACAGAACTCCGGGGCCGCACCTTCAATTATGAAATATTCCCCTTTTCCTTTCAAGAATTTTTATTGGCTCATGATATGAAACTCACTAAAAACATCGCCTATTCAGAGCAAAGGTACAAGATAAAAGAAAAATTTACACTATATCTCCAGCAAGGCGGGTTTCCTGAGACCATTCATTTGGAGCCTGAGTTAAAGTATAAAATTATGCAGTCATATATAGATTTAGTAATGTTTAAGGACGTGGTCGAGCGGTATAACATCTCCCGTCCCCATGTCCTTTTAAACCTTGTCAGGTACCTCATAAACAATGTTGGCAGAGAATTCTCCGTTCATAGATATTTTAAACTCCTAAAATCACAGGGCATCAAAATAGGTAAAGATTATCTCTATGTATTATTGGAATATCTTTCCGATACCTACTATTTCTTTTTTGTTGAAAAATACTCATCTGCCATGAAATCACGTATGGTAGCTCCTAAAAAAATCTATTTAATAGATAACGGCATTTTCACTTATATGTCAAAAACCCTCACCCAAGTCCTTGGCTGGTTATATGAAAATCTCGTTTTTATCACCTTAAAAAGACTAGGGCATGAAGTGTATTACTATAAAGGAAATTATGAATGTGATTTTATTGGCCTGAAAGAAAAAAAGGTCCTTCCAGTGCAGGTTTCACTTGATGTAAATAATGAAAGGGAAAAAAAGGGGCTTCTTGAGGCCATGGAGGAATTAAAGGTCAACGAGGGATATATTCTTAATGATGATGTTGCTCGTGAGGAGGAAGTTGAAGGAAAAGTAATTCGATACGTCCCCCTATGGAGTTGGCTGATAAATGTTTAAACTGTAAACCGGAGAAAAGAGTGAAAAATTTACAATCATCATCACTATGCCCTCTGTGTAAAGGTGAAAAGCAAGCAGGAAAAACAACTTTTACTGTTGGGCTTGGTTTCGGTGTAGTTGTTGTAAGAGATGTACCGGCCATTGTTTGTTCTCAATGTGGAGCAGATTGGATTACTGATAATATAGCAGAAAAACTGGAAAAATTAGTTAAGGAAGCTAAATCAAAACACCATCAAGTTAAAATAATTTCTTTCCTTGAAGATGCAGCATGAAAAGTGAAAAGGATAAAAGTGAAAATGAAAAGGGACGAATATATTTTCCAAATACATTGTAAAGATGAATGCTTGCAACTATGTATGCCAAAAATGGCGAGATAAGAATTCATAGAGGGCAATTGACAGGGAGTAATCGATTCATTGGTGAAGTTATGAAGACGATTAGAAAAAATATTTGACAGGATAACAGGATAAAAATGATTTAAATTTTGACACCCTTCATTTACCTGTTTACACTTTTTTACAACCTGTAAGCATCATTTGGCGAAAAAGGCAGTATTGCCAAATCCGCCAAATGCCTTTTTCTGTATCAGATGGCTGCTATTTACGCAAAATGCCAAGGTTGGCATTCTTGGTAAATGTGAAAATGAGCTTATGAAAAAAGTGTCAACTACTTTTATGTGGATATTAAAGATGCCTAAATTTAAAAAAGATTCGACCTGTGCAATTAGATTTAAATTCGCTAATATAACAAAATTTTTGACAGGATAACAGGATAACAGGATAAACATGATTTAAATACAGTTAATCAAAAAAAATTATCCCTGAAGGAGGTTTAGGGAATATAGAGAATTGATAGGGTATTGGTTGTACATATTATTATAAAGTACAACCAGTTAATTACTTTGTGGCAATAAAAAAAAATATCTTGTCTATCCTGTTATCCTGTCTAACAGTATTTAAAAAAATTGATCATTCAGGAGAGGAGCTTTTGAGAAAAACAAAAGCAATATCTTGCATGTTAAGTGTTTTATTTATTTCCTTCTTACTATCTGTTTCCCTGGCTCGTGCATCATCAAGCCGGCGGCTGATCAATTTCCAGGGGTATCTTACCAACCAGGAAGGGGCAGTGCATGAGGACGGGGTGTATACCCTTGTCTTCTCTCTGTACGAAACACCAACAGGGGGAACACCTTTATGGACAGAGCGGCATGAAACAGTGAGTGTTATTAAGGGCTTGGTGAATGTTCTTTTGGGGAGTATGACCAGTTTTGATGTGCCGGGGGAAGGGATGCCTCGGGTGGATTTTAGCAGTCCTAATTTTTTGGGTATCACTATAGATTCTGATAATAATCCTGTAACCTCCGATCCTGAAATGTTGCCACGACAGCAGATTGTACCGGCTATTCATGCGTATGAGGCGGATTACGCTAAAGAGGCTAAAGTGGCGGATTATGCTAAAGAATCTAATAAATTATCCGGTAAGATTGAAAGCCCTCAATTTATGAAGGCGGGTACAAGCTCAACGAATAGTAATGGAGATGCAACTATAACTTTTACTTCTGCCTTTCAATCAGTGCCAAAGATTTTTGTCCAAGCAACTGGTGTATCAAGTGGAGTAGTTTTAGACGTGGTGAATAAAAATAGCACTAGTTTTACTGTCAAAGCTAGAAAAGTAACAGGAATAACGAGTGGCAATTCATCCCCCAATACAAATAGCGTTAGTGCAGGCACTCCATCTGGAACAATTGAGAATACTGATTTGGGATCACATTATCATAATATGGGAAGAGGACAAACTTCTGGGCTATCACCCAATATAACTAATTGCCCTTGTTGTTCGGATTATCTGGGCTTATCTACTTGCACAGGAAGAACTGTACAAATATGGGAAGGAGGGGGAGAAAAGATAGTTTTTGGCATAACTTCATCTAAGTTAGGTTCCCATAAGCATCTCTTCACAGGTAGTAAATTAGGAGAACATAGTCATACTGTGGATTCACATGATCATCCCGTTGACGCTCCGGGTATGGCTGTTTCCTTTGATTGGTTAGCGATTGATATGTAATAAGTAAAAATAAAAGGAGACTTAATTATTTTTTTGGCTCTTGACAATATTGTCATTCTAGTAGGGATTAGCCATACCAGTAAAAGAAAAAGAGAAAAGAGGGTTTAAAAAAAGAAAAAGGGGACAAAAAAAGAAAAAGGGGACAGATTAGGGGACAAAAAAGAAAAAGGGAACAGATTTATTTTTTACATTACTATCATTACTACAGCAAGATTTTCAAAAATAATCTTTTTTAATTGAAGGATTGCTACATCAGGGTGCCCTTAAACAAAGGATATTTTTATCTTACTTCAGAAATCGTTGAAGATTTGTGGGAGCTTGGGGTCAGATTAGAAATCCGGCCCCGGATCATGTTTTCGGGTCCAAGGGGTCCAAGACAAATTAATTTATAAAAAATCTATAAAAGCATAGAGCATGCAAAAAAAACATCTTACTTTTTTTATTCTTATACCTATTATCTTTGCCCTAACTGTTATTTTCTCCTGCGCCCCCGCGCAGGCAGCAGTGGATAAATCAGGGGTAAAGCCCACAGTAATTTCCCTCCCTTCTGGCCCCGGTTCAATTGAAGGGCTGGGGGAGTCCTTTGAGCCCCAGCTGAATAATGGCGGTTTTGAGTATTCCTTTTCTGTAAAGCTGCCGCCAGGGGTGAACGGCCATGTGCCCTCTGTTTCCCTACAATATGACAGCGGCTATGGGAACGGGGTGTTCGGGTTTGGCTGGAGATTGACTGTCCCTTCAATTCAAAGGCAGACTGATAAAGGACTGCCTCTATATGTGGACACGGACACCTTTATCTATGCCAATGGTGAAGAACTGGTGCCTTTGGCGGATCAAAGCTTTCGAACAGAGAATGAATCAAGTTTTCGGCATTTTAAAACCAAGGACAATCACTGGGAAATGAGGACAAAGGACGGCACTTTATATAGAATCGGCATGTACCCTACTGCAGGAGCGATAGGGCGACAATCCCGGCTGTATCGGCAAAATGCTTCCTTTACTGAAACCTTTCGTTGGTACGTTGATGAGATCATAGATACTAACGGCAACAAAATAGAATATTTCTACCAAACCTTTGATGATTCTCCCGGCTGCCTCTATTGTCGTGAAATACGCTACAGCATATTTGACAATAACTACAAGGCAGTTCTCTTTGAATATGAGGAAAGGCCGGATAAGCTCACCGACTATCGCAGCCGCTTTGCTCTTACCATTGCCCATCGCTGTTCCTCCATTTTGGTCATCTCCTGTAATAGCGGCAAAGAAAGTCTTGTCCGAAAATATGCTTTTTCCTATGCGCCGGAAACCGGTCAACCTATACCGGAAGGGGCCTTTTCCCATCTTTACTCCATTAGGCAATATGATTGTCATGGAGTAAAAAACTACCTTCCTCCCTTACGCTTTGAATACACCTCCTTTCATCCTTCTGGACTGCAAGCTCATTTAATGCAAAACCCCCCTTCTGAAACCCTGTTTGAAAAAAATATGGAAGTGGTGGATATCAATGCCGATGCTTTGGCTGATTTTGTTTTTACTCCCCAAAACTGTGCTCAAAATGCCTTTATTCACTTTCTTAATCTGGGGAATAATCAATTGGCTGAGGGGGCAAATTTCACCTACAGCCCGGCAGGGGTTACCCTGGCGAGCAGTGCAGTAAAGCTTGCCGATTACAACGGCAATGGATTGTGTGATCTTGTGGTCAAGTACCCTGAGCGGTTCGGCTTTTATCCGAATAAATCAACCCTGAATGAGCAAGGGCAAGAGGAGATCTGCTGGGGTGAGGATATTGTCGCTTATAATAATCCGCCCTCCTTTTCCTGGGACGGCAGTGATGATAAAAATGCCCGCATGATGGACCTTGATTTTGATAAGAAAGCGGATTTTCTTTACATTAATGCTGCCGGGATGAAATATTTTAATAACCGAACTGCCTTTTTTAACCCGCAGAATGGTTATTGGGAGCAAGAAGCGACTGTGCCCTGGGGGGATGCCCGCCTGGCTGATATGACCGGTGCTGAGGTGCAGTTTTCCCTCTATGACGGAAAAAATGTAAAGCCCAACCCCTTCATTCATCTTGAGGACATGAATGGGGACAGGCTGCAGGATATAGTCAAAATAGCCATTAATTCAGGAGCGCTTACCCTCTGCTATTGGCCATACAAGGGATATGGAGCGTGGGACAACCGGCTGGTCATGTCAGGGGACATTAATGTTGGGGCGGCCTCACCTGATGTCATTATGATCTTTGATCTTAATGCCGACGGCTTAAGTGATCTTGTGCGGGTGGGAAACAGTGTCCTCTACTATTGGATAAATGCCGGCAACGGCAGTTTCGGCCCTCTTCACACTATAGCCGGGATGCCCAAATATATTCTTGGGGAGACTGTGCTGCGCAGGGCGGATATGAACGGCAACGGGAGTGTGGATTTACTCTGGGAAAATCGTGATGAAAGTGGAAGCGTTCTTCTATATTATGATTTTATCGGGCAGAGCAAGCCCCACCTTCTTTCGGCAATTGATAACGGCCTTGGCAAGCGCACCCTTATAGAGTATAAGACCAGCACCCACTATTATTTAGAGGCCAAAGCACAAGGGGACCCCTGGCAGCGGCGGTTGCCCTTTCCTGTTTGGGTGGTCAGTAAGGTAACCACCACCCCAAGCATTGACCTTGATCTTGATGGTGTAAGAGACGACTATGTAACCGAGTTTATCTATCGTGACGGGTATTATGATGCCTTTGAGAGAGAATTTCGCGGCTTTTCCTTTGTGAAAAAAATAGAATGGGGGGATGAATATTATACTACAGATGAAGATTACCCCACCACGATTACCCGCTATTGCTTTCATACAGGGGCGCCTGACGGGGTAGATAATGATGGGGACGGGCTATGTGATGAGTATACTGAAAAGGGAGGTTGGGAGGATGAACCCTTAAAGGGGTGCCTTTTGTGGAGTGAGGTGACCGGTGTGGTCAAAGCCCCTGATACGCCCCCGAAAGATGGAGTAAAAGCCCCTGATGCACTGGTGTATGCTCGGGCCTATCATACCTGGGTTTTAAAGAATATCCACACACCTCAAGGAGGGAACCTCTCTCTTCCCTATCCCACCTTAAATGGGAAAACAGTTGTTTTCCCTTATATCAATAAGGAGCTAACAGAGGTCATTGAACGGCTCCCCGCGCAAAAAAAGGTATTGGAGGTCCATTATGCTTATGATGATTTCGGCAATCTGATAGGAGAGGAAAACTATGGAGAGGTGCAAGCGGGCACGCAAAAAGATGATGAACTTTTCATCCAGACCAATTATCTCGTTGATCTCAATAATATAAACCAATGGATAGTGAACAGGGCCTACCACACCTTGAAAACGGATGAGACAGGGGCTTTTGTCAGTGAAAGTAATTTTTACTACGACGGGCAAGCTTTTGTGGGCCTTCCCCTTGGGCAAATCGGGGCAAAGGGAAACCTAATGCGCCAAGAAGAGAGAGTGCAGGAAGGGGGAAGATTCATCAGCACCCTACGAAACGCCTATGACCCTTATGGGAATGTTATTTTTATTCTTGATGCCAACGGCCACAGGATTGATATAGAGTATGATGAAACCTTTTATACGTTGCCGGAGAAAGTTATTTTACATGGTGATAACGGCAAAGGTCCCCTGTGTATCAGCGCTGAATATGATCCGGTTTTGAGTGTGATCACCCGGTACACTGATTTTAATGGGCACCATACCTATTATGACTACGATAGTTTTATCCGGTTGGTAAAAATTGTCCTACCGGGGGATACCCTGACCTATCCTTCCATGCTTTTTCAATATACTCCGGCAGACCCTTATCGGCAAAAAATTTATGAGTATGATTTGGCAGGCAATCTTTCCCTGAAAGAGGGCGCACAAAGCCCTTTGGTAAGCAGCATAAGCACCAAAAGCAGAGAAGAGTTCGGACAACCGCAAACCTTTGACCTTATCCAATATCTTGATGGAATGGGCCGAAAGCTTGCCCTTGTGGAGGAAGGGGAAAAAAGCGGAGAATTTGTAGTAAAAGGAGCCTGCAGTTTTAATAAAAGGGGCGCTGTCCGCCAAGCCTTCCTGCCCTATTACCGGGAACTGCCCTCCTATGGAATCCCTTCTGCGGACAAGCCGCATCTTACCTCCTCCTATGATGTTCTCGGCCGCTTAAAAAAACAAACTATGCCCCCTGATGCCAAGGGAGACATTTTCTTTGGTGAGCTAGCCTATTTCCCTCTTGGGATCATGGCCTATGATGAAGAGGACAGTAACCCTGAAAGCAGCCACTATGGCACGCCCACTACCTTTTTCTATGACGGGCTCGACCGCCTTTCTGCCATGCAGGAGAAAAACCGGGACAATCAGGGCCTTTCTCTTTATACTACCCTCTACACCTGGGACCTTCTCAATAATTTGATTGAGCGAAAAGACAGTCATGGGAATGTAAAGCAGTTTGAATATGATGCTCTGGGGCGCATGGTCAAATCTGAAGACCCTGACCGGGGGCTCATGCTCTATGAATATGATGATGTGGGCAACCTGATACAATCCACTGATAATAAGGGGCAAGTGATCGAATATGCTTATGATGCCCTTAACCGCCTTACTGAAGAAGACCTTCTTGATGAAAAAGGCCTTAGTCCCGACATTGCTTATTTTTATGATGAAGCCTCAAATGAGCACCCTGAAGCAAAAAACCTCAAGGGGTTTTTCTCTTATGTGTATGATCATACAGGTGCTGAATATAACTCCTATGATGCCAGGGGAAACAATACCTCAATTATTAAAAAAATCACCGGGCTTCCTGAAGGGCAAAATCAGTTTGCCACCACCTTTGTGTATGATGCTCTTGACAGAGTAAAGAAAATGAACTATCCGGATGGAGAATACCTTGATTTTCTTTTTAATAATCGAACACTTATTTCCAGCGTGCCTGCTGTTATCAATCAGGTTACCTACACTGCCTTTGGGGATGTGGCCAAGCTATCTTACGCGAATGGAGTTACTTCAGACTATGAGTATGATCCGCGGCAGAGGCCCTTAAAATTAAAAGCCTTAAACAAAACGCAAAATGTCCTGCAAGACTTGCTTTATACCTATGACGGCTTGGGGAATATAATGGCCATTGAGGATAAACGAGGAGATATTGCTCAAAATTCCCCCAAGTGCAGGTCCCAAGGCTTTGTGTATGATGATCTATACAGGCTTACCTCTGCTGAAGGCACTGGGTATGGAACAATCAACTATGCCTATGACAGTATTGGTAACATGATACAAAAAAGCTCCCCTGAAGAGGGCCAGACTGGGCATATTGCAGATAACCTGGTGAATATCGGCGCTATGCAAATTGGCGGTATAGGCGGCACCCATAACAGGGGATTAAAAAATCCCGGAGATCCTCCGGGGCCTCATGCTGTTACCGGCACCCAAAGCGGCCTTCTGTACGAGTATGATGACAATGGAAATATGAGCAAAAAAACAGATACGGTCAAAAACAGTGAGAGCATTTATGAATGGGATTTTAAAGATAGATTGACTGGAGTGAAAAAAGAAAAAGAAGGGATGTTTTCCGAATATATCTATGATTATCAGGATCAAAGAACTATCAAGAAAGTCCTTAGGGGCGAGGCTGAAGAGGCCACCTACTATGTGAATGAAACCTATGAAATCAGAAAAGATGAGCACCTGAAATACCTTTCCTTTAAGGGAAAGCGCCTTGCCCTGATGAAGGGAGAAATCCATGAAGATATTACGGCAACCCAAAGGATAGATATAAAAAAAGGCTGGAACCTTGTGTCCCTCTATGTTGAGCCTGATGATCCGGATATTGCCAATCTTCTGGCAGATATCCCTGATAGCAACCTTCAAATATTTGCCTATGATACCCAAAATAATCAATACGCAGGGTATGGCCCATATGGCCCAGATCTAACAGAGCTAACAGAGTTAAAAGAGCTGCACGACAAACGAGGATACCTTATTTGGGCGGACCAGGATTGTGCCCTGATGATCAGCGGAAGACCAAGCCAATGGGGCACCGACCTCAAGCAAGGGTGGAACCTTGCGGGTATGGTTATAGAAGAACCAAAGGAGCCGAGTATTTTCCTTTCATCCTTGGAAGATTGCTATGAAAGTCTTTGGGGTTTTAATGCTGTTGCCCAAACCTGGGCCTTTTATTCGGATAATGAAAATGTGCCGCCGTTTTTACACACTTTGCATACCATAGAGCCCGGTCAAGGCTATTGGATCAATGCCCTGCATGAAGCCTACATTGAAGTGGCCCCACCGGATAATTATAAAATCTTCTACCTCACTGATCATCTTGGCAGCAGTAATATAGCTACAGACATTTCCGGCCGTGTGCTTGAAGTAATCGAGTACTACCCTTACGGCAGGATTCGCTATCAAGAAACAAAAAAGGACCTATCCTATTATAAATTTACCGGCAAGGAATTGGATGAAGAATCTGATTTATTCTATTTTGGGGCCAGGTACTATGATCCTGTGGTCTGCAGGTTTATCAGCGTTGATCCGCTGGAGGCGAAATATTATAAGCCGCAGGATTTCAATATGTATGGGTATTGCAGGAATAATCCGGTTAATTTGATAGATCCAACTGGGTTGGAAACAAGCGGGAATGAAAATGGTGGTGATACAGGTGGAACTGGTGAAGCAGGAGGAACAGCCTCATCATCTGCAGGGGCAACAACAGATTCAACATCAACAGAGTCATCGACAACAGGCTCACCATCAACAGAGTCATCATCAACAAGCTCGACATCGACAGGGTCATCGGCAACAGGATCAGGAGGTGGCATAGGAGGAAGAGGAAGTTCTGGTCATGGGAGGGGAACCCCTGAAGCATCGGAGAGTGATAAAGATTCTAAATCTGATCCATCGTTATCAAATCAGAATAATAAGAAAGGATTTTGCTGGGGATTGTCAAAGGCAGTGGATTTGCTAGCGAAAGGCTTACCAAAAGGATTAAAGAGTGTTTATGATAGCTTTAAAGATATTAAATCTAAAGTTGATTTAATATCTAAGGCAAAAACAACATGGAAAAATCTAAAAAAAGGATGGAAAGCATATAAAAATTTAAAAAATACATCTGTGTGGGATAAAGATAACCTTGCAAAAGGTTTCAAAGATACTATTGAAGTAGGAGAATATGCAGCAAAGGAATTTGCACCTGGTCCTGTCAAGGATACACCAGGATATGACCAGAGTGTTGACGCGGTATCAAATTCTGTAAAGAGAGCTATTGATATTTTTAGTAAACATCATAAAGAGCTAGAAGAAGTTATGAATTATGATTCTCCTAAAAAATAAAATTGAGGAAAATTGATGGAATTGCATGAAAGAATTGGGGGTCAGAATTGGGGGTCAGAATTGGGGGTCTGCCCTTGACATTGGACAATTAGTAACTGGGAGTATTTTCATAATCTAAATTATCAGACCTAAATTTTTAATTAGTCTTAAATGAGGTGAGTCGTTGAAGGATTTAATCTTTGATAATGAAATAAAAGGAAAGTTTCTATTATGTAAGAGGATATGTGAGTGGTGTAAATACAAACGTAAACTACAATTTATTAAATTCTTCACTGGTAATTTCTGCTTGGCGAAGCAGTTTACGAAGAAGACCAGGCCCAAGTTCATTATGTTGAGGTATAGATAATGTCCAATGGTAGTCAGGTTTTGTCAACATTATGTGTGAACCTTTTTGACGAACAACAGTCCACCCTCTGTTTTGAAACTTACGTACTGCTTCAGCACCAGAGCAAAGTTTTAAATTTTTACCCATTACACGACAACTTCAATAGCTTGATTGGAGTTAAAGGCTTGCTTAGATTCCATTACTTCAAGCCATCCTTCAATAGCCTCTTTGATGTTAACGATAGCTTCTTCCTGCGTCTTCCCCTGAGAAAGGCAGCCGGGAAGCGCGGGAACCTCGGCGACATAATAACCATTTTCATCCTGCTCAATTATTACATGCAGTTTCATAGTTTCTCCATGCACTCGTATATTTTGTATTTGTTTGAAATATATAGTATTTTTTATCATAAATAATTTTTTTTGTCAAAGCATATAATAAGAATTGGGGGTCTCCCCTTGACATTGGACAAAATAGCATGAAAAGAAAAAAGTGTGAAAGAATTGGGGACAGCCCTTGACATTTGACAATGGTGTAAAAAATAGCAAAAAAAGGGGACAGATTTATTTTTAAAAGGAGAATTAGGGTCAGCCCTTGACATTGGACAATTAGTAACTGGCGGTATTTTCATAATCTAGATTATCAGACCATAGAAAAAAATGTTGGAAATTAATTAAAACTGTGTGTGTGATTAAGGTAAAATTTAATTTATGTATTACAGAGGAGATAGGAGCATAAGATACAATGTCACCAACTTTTTTCAGACATAGAAATTTTCGATTCTATGTTAACAGTAGAGAGGAAGACAGAAAGCATGTTCACGTACAATCTCCAGATGGAGAAGTGAAAATATGGTTAGAGCCGTATTTAGAGGTAGCAAAAAATTATGGGGTAAAAGAAAAAGACCTAAAGGAAATATTCAATATAATAACGGAGAGAAGGAATGAGTTTATCGAGTTGTGGAGCAAACATTTTAGAATGTGAAGTAACAGATATTAATAAGAATGGAATATGGGTCTTTGTTAAAGGAAGTGAATATTTTATTTCATTCAAAAATTTTCCTATGTTTAAGAATATCCCAGTTGGAAAAATTTTTAATATAACATTTTATTCACCAAATCATTTACATTGGAAAGAGTTAGACATAGATATTGAATTAGATTCTATCGAACATCCGGAAAAATATCCATTAATATTTGAGTAAGAAAGTGTATGTGCTTAGGGGACACCCTTGACATTGGACAATTAGTAACTGGCGATATTTTCATAAACTAGATTATTAGACTGATAAATTAATTGGGGACAAAAAGAAAAAGCAAAAAAAAAGGGACAGATTTATTTTTTTTAATATTCTTTTCAAGGGGCTATTGAAGGTAATAGGAAGCATGAAGATACACTCAAGTATGGCAAGTAAAAAGGAAACCTATAATTTTTCAGGTAAAATGATCACATTTTTCTTAAAATGATATTGAGAATAATGGGAATCAAGGAAAGGCATAATCAAAAGAATGGGTATCAATCAGAGCAAAACTCGTGCAATCAACAAAGCTAAATGTTTTATCCTTATATTGTTTAAATATTTGCATCGCTGTCATTTCAATGATCTGAGATACTCGAAGGTTTTTGATACCAGAACCCTGGTATTCATCAATGAATTTGACGGCACGTGGGTGATCCATTCTAAAACGCAACAAAGTATAGGTTTCAGAAAGAATAAAATTAGAAGTATAGAACATAGCTTTATTATTGAAAAGATGTTTCAAGGCATTACTTGTTTTTTTATGCCATTGATCTTTTTTATTGGCAATCGAGTAAAAGGCCCCTGTATCTATAAAGACTTTCATTTTTTTTCAGGTTTATTGTAGAGGTAAATGTCATGGTTAACTGCGCTATCATCAAGATCACTTTCGAATAATCCAATCAAGCGCAATGGTGATTTTTGCTTAGTGGAGGGAGTATCTTTAATTGTTTTTTTAATTACTAACTCTAGTTTTTGATGTTCCTTTAAATTTACTTTTTGAAGGGGTTTAAAAACACCGTCTTCATATATTACTTTTACGGATTTGGACATGATATATCCCCTATTCGTATGTTTTTTTTAAAATTAACATGATATTTAAATAATGTCAATTATTCAAAGGAAAATGGTAGAATATGTTTTGTATCCCCTGTAACTAAGAAATGGGCATTTGCAGCTAAGGCACATTCTAGGATACGATTGTCAGAATCTTTTTCTTTAATAAAGGATAATTGTTTTGAAGGTTGAACTATGGAGGCGATTTCTTTAATCATTTGTATCGCTCTTTTGACTTTATCTTCATGCCAATTAAACTGTTTTATAAGAACATGAGTTACTTCTTCAATGATGAAGGGTGAAATGAAAAATTTAAATACTTTTTTATTAGCCAAATATAATATTTCCTTTGGTTTTCCCCCAAAATTTAAAGCAGAGATAATAACATTTGTATCAATAACTACATTTATCATCTATTCCCTTATTTCATCAACTAGGCTTTCAATATCTTTTTCTTCGATTTTCCTGTTTTCTGACTTCACCTGGCCATATGCCTGGAGATCCTTCATTTTACTTGCCCATAAATATTGTCTTAGGGCCTCCCGGACTAATTCGGATTTTGTTCGAGCTTCTTTTTTGGCAATGCCCTCAGCTTCTTTGGCCAGGTTTGGGGGTAAGGAAATATTCCATATTTTTGTTGTTCTAGACATAACGAGATCTCCTTTACTAAGTATTACATATTATTACCATAATATAACACGGCTTAGAGTTATGTCAATAAAATTAATAGAATAAAGGGAACAGAATTATAAAACGAAAAAGGAAACAGATTTATTGTTTTGATTATTATATTATTAAGGTCTTTCGAAAGGGAAATAAATGGGAAAAAAGGAAATAATTAATTGGGGCCAGCCCCCAATTTCCCCATTCATTTTTTTTTCCAGGCTTATTGTAGAGGTAAATGTCATGGTTAACTGCGCTATCATCAAGATTACTTTCGAATAATCCAATCAAGCGCAATGGTGATTTTTGCTTAGTGGAGTATAAAGGTTTGGAGATGATATATTTCCTATTCGTATATTTTTCTTAAAATTAACATGATACTTAAAGAACTTCAATTATTCAGAATAGTTCAGAGTTGAGAACATCAATAAAGGGACCAATAAAGCAATAAAGGGGACAGATTTATTTTTTCTCGACTATTATATTATTAATGCCTTCCAAGGAAGGGAAATAGACAAAGAGAAAAATTTATGCCTAGGACAGCGAGAGTAATTTTACCCAATTATCCTCACCATATAATCCAACGAGGCCATAATAGAGAGGTAATCTTTGCGGCGGATGAGGATTATTTGTACTATATAGAGAATTTGAAGGAGTGGAAGAGGGAATTGGGATGTAAAATATTCGCCCATTGTCTTATGTCCAATCATGTTCATCGCA
>JAUWIR010000184.1 GCA_030605265.1 Pseudomonadota bacterium
CAATATGTTAGCAGTTAGCACCTTAGCTCACAACCTATTGATTTTATTGGTTTTTCTTTAATTCTAAAAATATAATGTAACCTATTGATTTTTAAACTATTTATGTCCATCTGTCTAATAGGAGTTATACTCCAGGGCTAATTCCCCTTTTTTGATTTTGATATATATGTTTGATTACAGGAGATTTTTCATGAAAAGATTTTTTTCTATTTATGTCCAAGATAAGTTTTTGTTTTGGTTATTAATTCTCTTTTCCCTTTGGCTAGTTATCCCTTCAAGCTCCTATGCTCATAAAGTAAATATTTTTGCTTATGCAGAAGGCAATCAAGTTTATACTGAAAGTTATTTTCCGAACGGCCGAGCAGTCGAGGGGGGGACAGTGGAAGTCTATGACAGCCAAAAGAATAAACTCATTACCGGGACTACAGATAAAGAAGGGAAATTCAATTTTGCTCTCCCGAAAAAAGATGATCTAAAGATCGTTCTTATTGCCAGTATGGGACATAAAAACAGCTATCTTCTTAAAGCAAGCGAATTGTCAGACATAGTTTCGGATGGAGAATTAAAAATCGAATCAGGGGCTGAGGAGTCGCCGGCAGTTGATGAGGCAGCCCCGCGAAATAGCGATCGTTCTTCTACCGGAATAAAACCCTCTTCACAAGCGCAAGTTTCCATGCAAATCGATCTTCGAGACATCAAAAAGATCATTGATCAATCACTGGATCAAAAATTAGCCCCAATTAACCGCCAACTGGCCAAATCGCAGCAAGAGAGGATATCGCCTACTGAGATTTTTGGCGGGATCGGATATATTTTTGGACTCTTCGGGCTTATCCTTTACTTTACTAAAAGAAAGGCTTAAGGTAAAATACGATTGATTACCTAATATTAATTGAGCAAGGAGCAGATTATGCATATTTCTGACGGAGTTTTATCTACTCCGGTTTGTATTGGCGGGTATTTGGCTGCGATCGGGATAGCGGCAATTTGTATGAAGAAAAATATGGAATCCAAGGAGCTTCCCAAGGTTGCGGTTGTTACTTCTATTTTTTTTGTAGCTTCTCTTATTAATGTCCCTTTAGGGCCTACCAGTGTTCATCTAATCTTGCCGGGGCTGGTGGGAGTTACTCTTGGGGCTATGGCTTTTCCATCAATCCTGTTAGGCCTCATCCTGCAGTCCCTCCTGTTTCAGCACGGAGGCTTAACTACCATTGGCGCCAATACCCTGATGATGGGCATACCTGCCTTAATGAGCGGCTTTCTCTTTTATTGGGTAAAAAACTCTGATAATCGAAAACTGATCATTACTACAGGCGCCCTCTGCGGCACTCTCGGAACACTTCTGGCCGGAGTGATCCTGGCTGTTTTGTTGGTCACGGCAGGAGAAGATTTTTTTGGTGTGGCCAAAATTGCTCTGCTGGCCCATGTGCCTGTGATAGTCATAGAAACCATTATTACCGGCGTAGCTGTTGCTTTTCTGTTAAAAGTAAAGCCGGACCTTATCGAGGTTAAATCCGGCAAATTTTCCAAGTAATGGTAATATTCATCTATGAATAATCTCTCTTAACCCAAGGAGGATATATTATAGTATGTTATATGCTGTCACCTCCACTGCGAAGTGAAAAATAACCAGCAGCGACCTTTTATCTAGAATAGACTGAAATTAAAAGGATAGATAATGTCTCCAATACCTTGAGGAAAGAGCTCTTTTTTGAATTGAATTTCATCATGACTTTCCAGATGATGGATTCAGGCTTATTTGCGGTCTTAATGTGAATTATTAGAAAGCCTCTAAGCCTTCATTAAGAATAATAACCAGAGGGGGCCCTCTTTTTAAAGTTATATAGCACTTCGAGTGATCTATTTTCCATTTAGGTGTTAACTTTATGCCTTGATTTTAATCCCTCGATTGCACATTGCCCGAATAAGTGTCATATCATGGGAAGCAATGACTATGGTCATTCCTTGTTTCTTATATTCCTTCAAAACCTGAATCAAACGATTTATATTTGCCCCATCCATCCCGCTGGTGGGTTCATCTAATAAAAGCACGCGGGGGTCATAGATCAGGGCGGCAGCAATGGTCAGTCGTTGTTTTTCCCCTACGCTCAGGGAATGAGGATGTCTGTTTTCTAAAGATGTTAAGTTAAACTGGTCCAGAAGCTGAAGGGCTTTTTGATGGTCTCCACAGAAGGTCAGTTCCGAGAGAACAGTGGGCATGAAAAGTTGGTGGTCGGTATTTTGAAGTACAAGCCGTACTATCCTGCTTCGCCTTTTTTTCGGGATACGATGCACCTGTTCACCTTGTAGGAGTATTTTCCCTTCTGTGGGCGTTAATAATCCAGCCAAAAGACGAAGAAAAGTAGTTTTTCCTACACCATTCTCTCCAAAAAGGGCAATAACCTCTCCCTTTTCAGCGGAAAAATTACCCATTGTGAAAAAAAAATTCTCTTTTCGACCAAATCGAAAAGAAATATGATCCAGGGAAAGAATAGGTGCAGGAGGAATCCGATCTTCCCAGAAATGAGAACCGAAGTCAAGTGCTTGCGTCTCTTCCCGCAACCCCCACTTTTTTAATATACTGGAATTTTGTAATATCTGAGGGCTACCATCATACTGAAGTCGCCCGTCTTGTAAAATGACTAGACGATCAGCATATTGGCAAGGGCCATGGAGACGATGTTCACATAAAATTATAGCCCTATTCTCTTCACGACTGAGTGCTTTTATGAGTTCATAGAAACGGGCTGTCGAGTGCTCATCAAGATTTGAGGTTGGTTCATCAAACAGGAGTATTTTGGGTTTTAAGGTGAGATTGGCGGCAATAGCTACTCGCTGTTTCTGCCCCTCGGACAAAGTATGAAGGGGCCGAGAAATCAGCGACTCTGCACCAGTGCTCTGAGCTGCCTGATAGGTTCTTTTGATAATTTTTTGGTCCTGAAGGCCGTGATTTTCCGGACCAAAGGCTAATTCGTCCTCAACCTGCATAGTAAAAAACTGGTCTTCAGGTTCCTGGAGCACCAAGCTTAGTGTTTTAGAGATTTCCCAATTGGGGATACTACTTAAGTCTTTACCTGCCAAGGATATAGTTCCCCTTATGGTACCTGGTATACTTCGTGGGACCAGTCCACTTAGGGCATACAGCAGTGAGGATTTTCCACTGCCGCTTGGCCCGGCCAAAATCAGAATTTCTCCCGGATAGAGGTCAAGGCTGATATCTGTGAGCACAGGGTTTTTAGAAGCAGGATAGGAAAAGGAAACATTGTGGGCAGAAAGGAGAGGCTGATGATTTATAAAAGACATACTCTTACATACCCCATTTAAGATATGCGTATCGATCACAATAAAAAAAAATGAGGCCAATAATTAAGAGAGAAATAAGAAAGAGATAATCAGGGGTGCTGATGGTGAGTTTTTGTCGACAGGTGCGGGGGATAGGGGCCCCAAAACCTCGCATGGTAGCAGCCATGGCCAGAGTGTCGGCTTTTTTTATTGCTCGTATGACCACTGGAAAGATAAAAGCGCGACCGGAGTATACCGGGTGTCTTAGCCATTGGTAAAATCCGATTCCTCTCCCTTGGAGGTTATTGCTGATAAGCTCCATTTCCTGAAGTAGATGAGGAAAAAAGCGGATGGCTATGGCTAGAACAAAGATGAGCGGAGGGGGAAGGTGTAATTTTTCAAGACCTAGAATAAATCGGGAAGAGGAAGTTGTCAGCATAAAAATCAATCCTGAGCCGGTAAAGATAAAAACACGCACAATGGCCCTTGCTGAAGCTATGCCGTCAAGGTGTATCGGGCACTGTGCCCTTGCCCAAAAGTATAATAGAATACAAGCTGAAAGGAATAAACCTGCGCCAATTTCCATTTTTGTAAAAAATCGGCCGGAAGGCTTAAGGAAAATGAGAAAAATAATGGGAATACTGAGATAGGCCAGAAGGACAGGTACTGTGTGCAAAAAAAATGAAAGAAGGCAAAAGAGTATCAATCCGGCCATTTTAGCACGTGGATCTATTATGGTGCAATTGGCTGTTTGCTCAAATTGCATAAGGTATCATTCCTTATAGGCATTTAGTGATTCAACATCAACAACTGAGAATCCTTAATAAAGAACACTTTTATTTCTATTTATTTTTCTCTAGTCATTTGCCTGTTCATGCCCATGGCCATGCCCATGTCCATGATGGTGTTCTTTTAGGTGCTCTTCTATCCATTGAGGTACGGAAGCTTCAGGATAAGCGTCAAAATGGGGCAGATATGGTTTTATATCCAGGATGGGAGTGCCGTCAACTGCATCAAGGCCCTTTACTGTCATAGTCCCCTCCTCAGTGGAGAAATCTAGAAGCTCAACGGTTGACAATCCTATAGGATTGGGTCGCACCGGCATCCTGGTGGCAAACACTTTGACATGTTTGGGTTTGTGATGTTCTTTGGGCATTTTCCATTTTTTGTGTTGATTAATATAAAAGAGGATGATTACATGAGAATACCCGTCAAGACCGCCCAACCCTCTTTTATACTGGGGCATTAGTTTAATTTTGCAGGTATCGGCGGTCCAGCCCCGAGATGTATGTTGTACATCGGTAATTCCTTTTACTTCTGAAAATACTCTGCCTATTTCACGAAACTCCATAAAACTTCTCCTCTCTTTCTGATAAAAGTCCAAGGCGCTGAAGCTCTCGGCCAAGTTTGGAGCCTATTATGCCGGCCAGGGCCCCAAGCACCAGGGAGCCTATTAAAAGGGCTGCTGTCACCCGGGGATGCTGCAGAATTATTTTTTTTGCCGGCAGCCCAAGGACAATAAAAAATAGGAAAGCGCTCACGGGTTTACTAAAATTTAACACTCCCCCTAAAACTGCACCCTGTACAAAACCTAACTGAGAGCCCCTTCCTTTAATGATCCAATAGACTGTATCCGTTAGTATCCCGCCAATGAGGGGCGCAAAGAAGGAAAAAGGAAATCCCCCCGGTTTTAAAAAGGAAGTTAGGGCATAGATCAATTCAATAAAAGTAGCTGTGCCCACCTTTCTAATTCTATATATGGCAATGAGTGTTAAAAGGACCCTGGGCGGGCCTGCCAACCAAGATCCGAGGAAGGGCATACCCGTAATGGCCCGGGTAGGCATGCCGATTAAAAAACCAAGGCCAAGTCCCATAGCTGAGACAATACCGATAAGGGTAAGGTCTCTATTAGTAAAATACATTTTTTCTCCTTAATAATTAATAATTATAAGCTATTTCTCCAAAAAATCGGCGTTCCTCAGCCCTATTGAATTCATAATACTCCCGATCTAAGATATTGTTGACAGCTAAAGAAAGCTTAATCTGTTCATTTATCAGAAAGCCTATTTTTGCATTGAGAATAAAATAAGGATCATAGGAGCCCGGAACATTTTCGACTGTATCAGAGTTATCATCCTGTTTATACACCTTTCCTCTGTATTGTCCTGTCAGGGAAGTCTCAATATTGGCAAAGTCCAAGTCCAGGCCGATATTGGCCATTACCCAGGGAACAAGAGGAACGCGTTTGCCCTCTGATTCCGGGTTGGCAGAGTTTTCGGTGATTTTTGCATTTTGATAGGTCAAATTTCCCCACCAAGTCAACCATGATGTTAAATGATGCTCTATTTCACCTTCAAGGCCCCTGGTTTGTCCCTCTCCTGCATTTTCTTTTTTAAAAGTATCAGGTGATGTATTCGGATCAACCAGGCGAGGATAGATCATGTCCTTTATCCTATTTTCAAAATAGGTTAACCGAAGACTTGCGGCCTCGGTCATTTCCCAGTCCCCCCCTATTTCCCAGGAAAATGTTTTCTCAGGATCAAGGTCAGGGTTCATCAGGGTGATTTGATTTGATGATATATTGGTTCGATAAAGTGCATGGATCGGCGGAGTACGAAAGGCCGTGCCGATCATCCCCCTGATTTTCGTATTGGAAAAGGGGCTGTATAAAAAGCCAAGCCTTTCGGTAAGATTTTTTTGCTTTTTGGTATCAAAGTGAGTTGTTTCCCCTTGTTCAGTTGTTTGTTCTCCTTCACTTTCCCACTGATCATAACGGGCGCCCAATAGGAAACTAAGCTTTGGATTAAAAGAATATTCATCTTGCAAGAAAGCAAAAAGAGTTTTATCTTCCCCTTTGGTTTGTGATTTTTTTTTAACCTTTGTATCAGGGGCCTGCCAATTGGCTAAAGACCATTCTTTGTTTTTAACATCATTTGTCAAATAACCTGCGCCTACTGTCAATCCATGCTCTCCCAGGATGAGGTGGGTCTCTCCTTCCATGTGCAAAGAGGTGCTTGGCGTATCCGATAAAGTGCCGGTACCGCCCTCTAAAGTAGCTTCTTTTGAAGGAGATAAATGTCTATTTCGATATTCGTCTATATATCCTATGGTCAGCTTATAGCTTGTTGTATCAGTAACATGCCGGCTGAAAGTGCCCTGGTAGGTATTTTTCTTTTTTTGGCTTTTACTATTTAAAAAATCTGCTTCCTTTAAAACGAGAGGATTGGATTGGTTTGGGTCCAATTGCAGCGACCCTTTATACACTGTGTTTCCCTTCTGGTTATAAAGGTTAGACTGGGGCCCTTCAAAACCGCTCTCTGTTTGGTAATTCATAAAAAGGGCCTTTACAGTCATGGAGGGTGAAAAATCAAAAGAGAAATGAGAAGAAAAATTTTCTATTTCACTCCAATGTCTTCCCTTATCTCCCAGAAGATAGGCATCTTTCCCTGTGGGGGTTTTAGTCTTAGACCATCCTGTAACAGGAATAATTGTTTCTCCACCTGAATTACTGCCGGTAGCTTGAAAGGCCCCTCCGCCTGTGCCGGAACCTGTGCCAGTTCCGGCGCCTGTTCCGGAATCTGTGCCGGAATCTGTTCCCGCAGTTGTCCCGGGACCCGCTCCAGGACTTATGCTTTTAACAACGTACTGGTCAATATAGCCGTCGGTTTTCCTTTGTTCATACCCTAGAGAAAATGAGAGTTTGTCTCGTATTTTGCTTCCTGCATAAAAGCGAAAACCCTTTGTGCCGTCTTCACCATAAAGTCCTTTAAGATCAAAGGTGGTTTTTTCAATCTCCTTGGGAATGATCTGAATAACACCGCCCATAGCCGTTCCTCCATAGAGAGGAGAATAGGGGCCCCTGACGATCTCAATCCTGTCTATGCTGGAGACGGGGAGTCCCGCCCAATCAACTTGTCCATTGTAACCGCCGTTTTTAGGGGATGGCCGTTAAAGAGAATTTGTGTTCTTCCTTGACCCCTGAAGCCGCGAAGGCTGATCTGCCTGGAGGCGCCGGCCATATCCTGCACCATAAGGGAAGATAGGCCGCTTTGCCGGCGAAGCGCCTCATCCAAACTGAGTATATTCCGTCTTTCAATTTGCCGGCTGTTTATTACACTAACATAGGCGGGCACATCCTCAATCTTTTGCTCACTTCTGGTGCCGGTGACCACGATCTCCCCAAGTGAAAGGGTTTTCATATTATCTTCCGCCATTCCCGGACGGCCATAAAAAGAACAAAAGGTCCCGATAAAGGCAGTAAAAAGCATAAAAAGAAATAATTTTCTTTGACAAAAAGTTTTTCCGGATTTGTTTGGTAACATTTTATTTCCCTCTCATTCCCTTTATATTTATAATTTAATTAATTTATTTTTTTTTCTAGGCCGCATTCCCAGTAAGGAATGCGGCCCGCCAAAAAAAAAGAAAAATAATGAAAAACCCATCACTTACACTCAGTGTGGGCAGTGATGGCAATGGTGCCCCTGGAAAAAAGGGCCTAAAAAAATTTGGCATCCTTCATTACATACAAAAAGTCTATCAGGTCAGCATCTGGTTGCGCAATCATAACAACTTGAATTTATTAATATTTTACTTTTTCTTATGTGCCTGATTATGCCAAATCCTTTGGCATCGCACTTACTGAAACCCCTAAAAATCACTA
>JAUWIR010000520.1 GCA_030605265.1 Pseudomonadota bacterium
AATAATTCTTGTAAATTTTTCATCTTTTTTTTCCTCCTCGTTAACCATCATAAAGACATAGCGCCCATCTTGAGATGGGACGCCTTTTTTTGAAATTTAAAATTTACCATGATTGTTAAAAAAATCGGCATCCTTCATAAAGAACTAAAAGTAGTTTACACTTAAAGTGTAAACTGAAAAATGAAGGATGCCAAAAAATACAGGGTTTTTGGGCAGTTACTACTCCTTAACCTTTTATTTTTACAGGTATACCTGAAAAAAGAATATAAACTTCATCAGCAATTTTGGCCATTCGTTGATTAAGTAAACCGAGCCGGTCTCTATACATCCTGGCCAAAGGATTATCCGGGACTATGCCAAGACCGACTTCATTTGAGATGACTATGACTGTTTTAATTGCACAAATTTCATTTTTTTTAGGCGGGATTTCAGCCTTTGAGCCTTTGAGCCTTTGAGCCTTTGAGCCTTCTTTTAATTTAAATAAGTCGTCAAAAAATTTATTAACAACTTTTGTTATTTGTTCACTTTTCTGTTGATATTCAAGCAGAAGGTTTGACATCCATAGAGTTAAACAATCGATGAGGATTACCTCATAGTGGGTTAATGCTGATTTTAAAGCTTTCCCTAAATAAATAGGGGCCTCTAAAGTATCCCATCTATCACCTCTTTTATTTTGATGATTTTCAATCCTTTTTTTCATTTCTTCATCAAGCGCCTGAGCAGAGGCTATATATAAACGTTTTTTCCCTAACTTTTCCGCAAGATCCTGGGCAAAATCACTTTTGCCGCTCCTGGCCCCTCCCGTAAGAAAAATGATCATGATAGGGTCCTTTTTAATATTTCCACTAACAGCATATTCTCTTCATGTTTTTTTATGGCTACCCGAAAGAATCGGTCACTAAGGCCGTAAAAAGTGCTGCAATCTCGAATGAGGATATTCTCTTTTATTAAACTGTCTTTCAATTGGGGGCCATTAAGGCCGAGACTATCTTCAAGTCGGATAAGGAGAAAATTCCCTGAGGAGGGGAAAACCTTGAGGACTTCTATTGTCTTCAACTCTGCGGTTAATGCTTTTCTCTCAGCTGCTACATACTGCCGTGTTTTAAGAATATATTCATCATTTTTTAAAATCTTGGCGCCTATCCTCTGGGCCAGGGAATTGACTGTCCAAGGGATTTGATGTTTTTTTATCTCCCGAAGACAAGTTTGATCCGCCATGATATAGCCCAGGCGAAGACCCGGGATACCAAAGAATTTGGTCATGGATCGAAGAACAATAAGCCCGGGATATAGAGAGATACTTTTTTTTATGGACCCTGCTTCAATAAAATCAATAAAGGCCTCATCGATAATGATTGTAGTGTCGTATAGGTGGGAGAAGTTAATAATTTTTTCAAGATCATAGTTATTTATGAGCGCCCCGGTTGGATTGGCCGGATTGCACACATAAAGGACATCAAAACCCTCTTGTAGTTTATTATAGAGAGCATAAGGATCTAGAGCGAAATCATTTTTTTCCAGGGTTTGAAAATAAGAGACCTTTGCTCCCACCGAGGAAAGGCCTTTTTCATATTCACTAAAAGCAGGGGTTACTATGAGAGCTTTTTTGGGTTTCATGATTTGTGGGATGAGATAAAAAAATTCAGTGGAACCGTTTCCCACCAGGATATTCTCGTTCCTCATGGCATGATATTCTGAAAGGGCTGAAACAAAGTCAAAAGAATCAATATCAGGATAATGAAGAATAGATTCAAATCCCTGTATCATCTCTTCTTTTAATCCTGGAGGGTAACCAAGGGGATTAATGCTGGCGCTAAAATCTATCAGTTTTTCCTTATTAACACCATATATCCTGGATACTTCACTAACATTTCCCCCGTGATCCCTGGTCATTTTCCTAATATCCTTAACATCAAAAGACAAAAGAAGACCATAAAAAGAGAAGAAGTGAACATAATCCTCCAGGCTGCGTTAAGGTCTATTCTTTCTATTTCCTTTGCATTATCCCCTATGAAGGGTTTATCAACAGCCTGCTCGAAATAATGATTCGGACCGCCAAGCTGAATATCAAGGGAGCCGGCCATGGCAGCCTCAGGAAGGCCGCTATTGGGGCTTGAGTGCTTTTGACCATCTCTATGCATGGTGGAAAAAGCCTTCTTCCAATTAAATTGCAGAAAAAATGAAGAAAGGATTATAAGAAGCCCGGTAATTCTAGAGGGTATCCAATTCCAAAGATCATCGATCTTAGCGCAGAAATAACCTATTTCTTTATATTTTTCATTTTTATACCCAATCATGGAATCAAGGGTATTGACTGCTTTATAAGCCATAGCCAGGGGCAGTCCTCCAATAGTTAAATAAAACATGGGGGCAACAATCCCGTCGGAAAGGTTTTCTGCAACAGTTTCAATCACTGCTCTGAAGATCCCCTCCTTCCCTAAATGCTGGGTATCTCTGCCAACGATCAGGGACAGGTACTGCTGCGCCCCCTCCAAATCGTCTTTGTCTAATGCCCGGGCTACTTTTTTGCTTTCCACATAAAGAGATTTTGTAGCTAAAGTTGTAGCTGAGAGAAAAATGAGCATCATTATCCCAAAAAAATGATGTATGAAAAAAGATTCCATCAGGATAATCCAACTGAAAAAATAAACAGGGATCACCACCAAGAACCAGAGAATAATTCCTTTAGCTTTCTTATTTATTATAAGAAATCTCTTTTGGAAGGTTTTTTCTAAAAAAGAAATGAATGTACCTATTAAAGCAACAGGGTGCAGTAACCATTGAGGGTCACCCATTATCAGGTCAAGGATGAAGGCTAAAAGGAAAATCTCTCGTGTCATCATTTTTTTTAAGCTGCAAGCTTATGATAATTGTAATTTCATTGAATAGCGAAACCCGATTTTATCAAGACTTAGAGAAAAAATAAAGGGACCAATGAAAAATAGTGGTGTAGGAAAAATGTTTTATTTTTTAAGCCTTGAGTAGTGCCAGTAAAAACAAATATACGATACACAAAAAACAAATAAAGATTGGTGATCTTTTCAAAATTGTATCAGGATGTCTAGAGTATGAGTATGTTATGAAGACTACAAAAGGAATTCATTTTTTCATCAGTTTTTGTGTAACACTTATTGTTGCAATCCTCCTTTGTTTCGGCTTAAGGGGGAAAGTTATGGCCTGCCGGGAAAATGAAGGGTGTTTACAAGATCAGTATTGTCAAAAGAAGGTGGGGGATTGTCAAGGAGAGGGTTCCTGTATTGATCGACCTACCATGTGCCTTGATGTTTATGATCCGGTCTGCGGATGTGACGGTATTACCTATAGTAATTCATGCACAGCTGCATCTTATGGTGTGAATGTTGAATACTTTGGCGAGTGCCGGGTAGGGGAATGCATGGTAAATGAGGACTGCTTGCCGGATGATTATTGTCAAAAGGAAGATAATAGCTGTGAGGGACAGGGGCTATGTTCTCATCGTCCACTCAATTGTTCACGAATATTCAGGCCGGTCTGTGGATGCGATGGAGAAATTTATCGAAACTCATGCTTTGCAGCTGCAGAAGGTGTAAACATAGCTCAATGGAGTGAGTGCCTTGGTCCTCGATTCACCAGAGGATTTATCAGACGTCGCCTCAATTCTCTAAGATCTTCAAATTAAGAATAATTTGACCTCTTTTCAATGATTTTCAGTAAAGAGGAATCATTTTTTAG
>JAUWIR010000465.1 GCA_030605265.1 Pseudomonadota bacterium
AAATTTAAGCTGTCCTGTGTAAAACGATTTTTAGATTCACTAATATAAAACAATATTTGGACAGGATAACAGGATAAACATGATTTAAATCTAATTAATCAAAAAGATTTATCACAACCTTCATGCTTCTTTGAGTCACCACGAAGGATTAAAATGTTAGTGTTATATGGCTATTAAGGTGACCTTGTGGCAACGAGAAAACCAGTGGGCTTGATATTTAATTATTGAGAAAAATAGTTGAGATCAAGCGTAAAGTTATACTTTCAAAGGCCATAATTTGTGATTTTTGATTCGATATTATGGACATGTTATACCTTGAATAATGCCATTATCTCACTCCTGAGACAAATTTATAAATCACAATTTATGAGCTTCCTGAGTATATTGTAAATGATAGACAGGATTAACAACATCTTGTCAATCCTGTTATCCTGTCTAAAAATTAATTACAAAGTATATTTTTTTTAAAATAACTTTGAAAGGAGAAGGAAGGATGAATATCGCTAATATTGCTGATCTTCTAAAAGGGAAGAAGAAACCCATAATTTCACTTGAATTTTTTCCCCCTCGTGATAACAAAGCAGCTGAAAGGTTTGAAGGAGTAATTGATACTTTAGCTCCTTTAGGGCCGGATTATGTTTCAGTTACTTTCGGCGCCGGAGGGTCAACACGCGAGGGGTCCTATCAATTAGTTGATAAATTAAAAAATGAAAAGGGATTGAATGTGGTTGCTTACCTGGCTGGATATGGCATAGGCCCTGATGATATTACCTCCATTCTAAATAATTACCAGCAGATGGGTATTGAAACAATTTTTGCCATAAGAGGAGATGCACCAAGGGATGCAGAGGGGTTTACTCCTCATCCGGAAAGTTTTTCTTATGCTTCCGATTTACTGGTTTTTATTAAGAAAAATTATCAATTTTGCCTTGGAGCGGCTGGTTATCCTGAGGGGCATTGTGAAGCAGAGAGTAAAGAAAAGGATTTAGAATATCTTAAAGGTAAAGTTAATTCAGGGGCTCAATATATTGTTTCTCAATATTTCTATGATAACAGGTATTTTTATGATTTTTTGGATCGTTGCCAAGGTATTGGGATTAATAATACCCCTATTCTTGCAGGAGTTATGCCTATATACAGTGTAAAAATGATGGAAGCTTTGGCCCGTCTTTGTGGAGCTACTATAACTAATCAAGTGCGGGAAGGGTTATCAAAAATATCTCCGGATGATAAAAAGGCTGTGGCAGCTTTTGGTGTTGATTTGGCTACTGCACAATGTAAGGATTTAATAAAAAAAGGTGTTCGTGGGTTACATTTTTACACTATGAATCGTAGCGCCTCAGTGATTGAAATTATCAGAAGATTAAAAGAAGAAGAGATGCTTTAGTCTGTTCAAAAAAATTTAAAAAATAGTTGCATAGGCCACGGATTAACAAAGGGAAGGCTCTCCTTCTATTAATCCGTGGCTTTTTTTTTAAATACTACTCTCGAGTGACTACCCAAAGAGTTTGAGATTCTCTGTTTTCAGCGCTTTTCCATAAGTGAGGGATGACTGCTTCAAAGAAAATAGTATCACCCTCTCTCAGTTGAACTTTTTCATTTCCAAGTTCTACTTCAACAGATCCGGAAAGCACAAAACCAAATCGATGCCCATCATGAGTAATATATTCATCAAAGGATTTTTGATTAGGGCCAAGATGAGATACGAATATTTCATTTTTTGACCTCCTGCCATCTTTTATTAAATACTCCAGAGCATTATCAGGGCTTCCAAATTGCAGTTTTTCTCTTTCCCCTTTTCGAGTTAGGGTCCATCTTTTATGTTTTTCTATTTCAAAAAATTCAATGGGGTGAACGCTCAGGGCCATGGCAATTTTATTAATTGTAGTAATAGAAGGGCTTATTTTGGCGTTTTCTATCATTGAAATAGAGCTTTCCGTTAAACTGGACCGCGCGCTTAATTGTTTAATTTTTATTCCCTTGCCTTTTCGAATGGATTTAATTTTTTCGCCCAGTTTGTTGAGTATGTTGTTTTTAACTTCTAAATTGATGTTGTTTCGGATAATTTCAAGTAATTCTTCATTTTTAAAAGGCTTTCTTAAATAATCAATTGCTCCGTTTTTCATTGTGGATATTGCTGATTCAACGGAAGGATACCCGGTAATAATAATAACTTTTGAATGAGGAGATACCTTTTTAATATCTGTAATTCCCTGACTCCCATTAATATCAGGTAGTTTTAGATCTAATAAGACAATATCGAAAATATCATTTTTTAATTTGTAAAGAGAATCATTAATATTATTTACTGCAGATACTTTATATCCGTCTTTTACTAAAAGTTCCACCATGAATTCACTTAGATCTTGATCATCATCAACCACTAAAATATTTGCTTTATCAAAAATCATCTTTTCTCCCCTTTTCTTTTAATTATTTGTTTTCATTGAATAATTTTTACTATTAATAATATAGCTTTTAATTATACCATATTGTTATTTTTTTACAATACTCTCTTTTGCCTAATTATAA
This sequence comes from Pseudomonadota bacterium, assembly GCA_030605265.1. Classification (GTDB taxonomy): domain Bacteria; phylum SZUA-182; class SZUA-182; order DTGQ01; family DTGQ01; genus JAUWIR01. The sequence continues at coordinate 2,533 of JAUWIR010000465.1, forward strand.
AAAAAAATCATTTTTCCACTAAAGCGATATCTCTTATCCTTCTGATAAAGAATAAAAAATCATAAAAAAAATATTTATTTATTATTTATTTTCTCTTCCTTTGCCTTTTTTGATTCGGAATGTTTTTCTATCCATTTATCCAGCAGCTCAGGGACCTGTTGGGAAAGTGTTTCTAAGGGTCCTTTTTTACTGTTTATATTTAAAAGTGAAACCTTGTCGCCATGAACTACAAGGAAGGCTATTGGTTCCATTTTTAACCCACCCCCCCCTCCACTTCCGCTTCCTTCATTTGATTTAGTGTCTTTGGTGCCACTGCCGGCGCCCACTCCTATAGATATTTTAGTAATTGGGACTATAGTAACTTCACCAATGTGCAATTCTTTTCCAATTACTGTTTCCGTGGCGCCGTATTTTTGTAACTCTTTTAGCAAAGTGGCCAATGTCTCTACTATTTGTATCCCCATATTTTTTCTCCTTTTTTTTACCTAATAAAGAGCAAATAAATTTATTGCACAGGAATTTTCATTTTTTTTATGCGGCTTATCAGCTTATCAGCTTATCAGCTTAATTTATGCTTAGTTTTGATAAGATAATTTGTCTTTTATAAAGAAATATGCAAGCTTCAAAATAGGAGGAGAGAAAATGAATTTGCCTAGAATCAAGATTAAGACAGCTATTTGTAATTTTAAGTAAAATATTGCGTAATTGTTATCAAAATAATTTATATTTACTGTTAGGTTGTTTGTTTGCCAATGAAAAAGAATGGCGTAGAGTAATGAGTTGGTGATAAAATCAGAGGTATTAATATGTATTTCCAATCTATAATATGATTTTTTTAAAAGATTACGCAAAAGAGGTTTTGATTGAAGAAGTACTTCCATACAAAGGGCCCTTTTATTCAGAAATAATTTAATGAATTGATTTTTTTTGCTAAGTTTTAGCCTTTTTCCCCTCTCTTCATTTTGTATTTTACTTTTTTCTTTTTTCCAATGGGAAAATTTTTTAAACCATGAATAATGAAAGAAAAAAAAGCGGGTCCCTTTTTGATTCTGAAAACAATCATATTGAATTCGAATAAAAAGAAAAATCATGGCATATTTTTTCTGAGATGTATTTATTTCAAATGATATGGGAGCAAGAAAAAGAAGTAAAATCATTAAAAATATAAGTAAAAATAATATCTTCATCATATATGTTATTATAAATGTTATCCTTAATTATTTTGTAAATATTTTTATATGAAAATAAATTATATTATGGAACTAATTTTTTTGCAAGCGCTAATAAAATAAAAAAATAAGATTATATGCAGTTTGAAACAATAGAGGGGCTTGCAAGGCACTTTTCAAAAAGGGGTTATTGAAATTTTTGTTGTTTGAAATTAATTGAAATAGATCCTCATCAAGTATAACATAATTCTTTATAACCTACAGGAATCGCTTGAAGTATATCTTTTACCTTTTGGGGTGCCTTTTCAATTTCTTGAAGCGTCAAATCAGAGGACAATCACTATCTTCTCGCCGGAATTGGTTATGCAGCCAATTCCAAGCCCCATCTATATCAAAGAATCTTGCACCATATCCCAAATTCCGAATGTCAATAGGAAGGAGGTGGTCATGCTTTTCGACAATGGTATCCGGTATTTCAT
>JAUWIR010000074.1 GCA_030605265.1 Pseudomonadota bacterium
AAACTACTTTTGAACCACTGATAGACACTGATAAACACAGATTTTTTATCCGTGTCTATCAGTGTTCATCCGTGGTTCAAAGTTTAAAAAGTGTCAACTACTTTTGGGCATAAATGAAGGATGCCGGTATGAAAGGTCTTTCCTGTTCCACTTCAGAAACATCAATTTCAAAAGGAGAAGTATACATTTTCGAAATCAAATCCTCGGGAATATCTTCAATGATTCGATGACCAGTATAAAGGCCTGCAATATCTTTTACATGATCAGTTTTATAATCCTGGGCCATTAATCCAATAGATTTTGCTTTCATACGAAGATTCACATCTTTTGAAACCAGAATAACCTGTCTTGTTGGATTTTCTTTGGCCAGCTGATAAGCAATATTTAAGATGTGGTGATCAGGTTTATGACTGGAAAAATTAAAGCTCAAATCCTGATGAATATTTTGTTCAAATTTTATGCTTACTCTTCCAAGGTTTGGGCCAATTTTCATGCCGCCGTCAAAAATTTTGTCCCCGCTTAAGGGTGTCAAGAGAACGAGCAAATTCACGCGCATGGAAATTTAAGGTCTCATTCCCTTTTTTAAACTGATCCAATTCTTCTAAAACTGTTATAGGGATGATAACATCATGTTCCTGAAATTGATAAAGGCAGGAGCTATCATGAAGAATTACATTTGTATCAAGAACAAATATTTTTTTTTTCGGTTGACCATATCTTCGAGATTATAGGCATTGTTATGTAAGAAAATGGGTAGAAGCCTAAAATACTTTTACTACTGAATTATTTCCATACCAATTAGGTTAGACTGTAATTATAATGGCAATGGTAAAAAAGTGACGGGATATGGCCAAAGGCTTGCCGGTGTAACAAGTTGGGTTAAAATTGATGGATATCCCACATTTGTCCAAAAGTTGTCAAAAAGAATAGTTGATTGATTTGCCCAAGTGGCAAAATCGATTGCTCCCCAGGGGGGAATTAACGCTTCATAATTTAAGGGCGAAAGGGCAGTCAATGTGCTATCAAAAGGTTTGAAACCATAAAATAAGTCATAATAATACAATCCACCAGCAAGACCAGGGGCGAAATCATAGATAAACCAAGGATAATCCAGGGTATCATTCCATACCCACACAGGCTGAATAGGTAATACTGTGTTGGTATCAAGGGTATCTAATGCAGGTACGCCCGCAGGTGATAAGGCACCTACCCATAAAGGCCACAATACATTGTATGGCGGCATAATTTGCCAGTATGGGACGGTTGCATCTATTTGGGCTGATACTGAAGAATGAAAAATAAAGCCTGACATCAAGCCCAAAATGAGAAATGAAAAAAATATTTGTTTAATTTTACTCATTTATTCCCTCCTTAACCTTTTCTTTTTCCTTGAATTGACTTCTACCCATTAACCTAATTATTAAATAATTTTTATCCCTCTATAATAAATGAAAATAAAAAACTGATGGATGCCTTGGCTCATTTTTAAATTATCCGGAGAAGGACTTTAGGGGTATTTTTCTTACATTTGATATTTTATTTAATTATACATTATTACTGTCATTATTCAAATACCCTATTGAAAAAAAATGAGAGTAAATTCTCCATGATCGAAAAAATTGGTCCTTCCTGTGTGGTGTGGGTGTTGTCTATACATTTTTTAATTTTATTAGACCACCATCAAGTAGCGCTTTTTATTGGATACGTGTCTTTTCTTTCAGATGGAAAGTGTGGGTTTATAATTATTCAAATAATTATTTTTAAAATAAAATTTACCTTAAAAATCAATTTTTTAAATTATTTGACTAATTATGGCAAATATTATATTATCAGAATCAGTTGATTAATTCATATATTTTTATTTCTCCATAAATTAATTTTTAAATCCTAAGCCTTTGAACCCTTAACTTTGAAATATTTTCAAATATAGATATATTTTGCGAATATGAAATATATTTTTTGATCTATGTGTGAATAAATTTAAAAAATTTATAAGTGAGGAGGCATCAAGATGCAACTTGATATGCATTACTATGGCACGTATGCAATGGCAAGGGCTGCAGGGCTAAACAAGGAGTCATCAAGAATAATTGCTACAGCGGCTCAGTTTGTCGATGATAATGCTGAGAAAGATAATGTTGATTTTAGAGATGGTGGTAGAATTGATACTGAGGCTACAGCCCACCACGCTTATCAGATCAAAAATATAGATAAAGAAGATCAGCGGCAAATATGGGTCCCGTTTCATTTTCTTCCCGGAAATAAAGGAGAAACATTTACAGCCAAACTGGTTTGTCAAAAGGACAGCACTATCGCACAAGAAATGGTCAAGTTCAATATTTCTCTTATTGATCAACCTTATGCTCTTCCTCTCATTGGTATAACTGCGCATGTATATGCGGACACCTTTTCACATTATGGGTTTTCCGGAATTAGTTCAAGAAAAAATAGAATTGTGAATGATAGCTTTAAGTTTTTTAAGATCAAAGCTGAAATGGAAAGCTATATTCTAGAAAAACAAAAAAAATTTAAAGACAATTATCCTAAAGAAGACTTTATGGATAACATCAAGTCCTGGTTTGCTGAAACACTTTCGGGGGCATTGGGGCATAGCGCAGCAGTTACTTTCCCTGACCGACCTTTTTTAAAGTGGAATTTCGAATACGAAGAAGCAAAGCAAATATGCCCTCAGAGGGATAATCCGCAAACATTCTTAGAAGCTTGTGAAAAGCTTCATGCAATTTTTAAAGAAGTCGCCCTGAAACGGCAAGATTTTGCAGACAATAATTCCTATAAAGACTTCGATTCTATAAAAGATTTTATTCAAGAAATTCTAAACAAGCAGGCAGACAAGCATGGGCGTATTCAGGCATGGAAGGATACCGCATTGGAGGGTAAAATATTCGGCACCGGAGCTGAGAAAATCCCGGATTATGATGAAGATATCTGGCACAATCAACGAGATAATTTGAAAAGAAAAAAAGATTCAAGCAAAGCTACCGACCTTAATATTTATCATTTTTACCAAGCAGCCTCAGTTCATAGAGTCAATGTGCTCAGAAATTTATTGCCCTCTCATGGGTTAGTTGTGGCCTAAGGCAATATAAAAATTACCAAACAAAAATCGAAACTAATCACCTCAAGATCTAACTAAAAAAGGTCAAAACGATAACCAAAGAAAAAATAACCGAACTTATCAGTTATTTTGGTAAAAGTTCCCTTATCAAGTAGTGCCTTTTTTTTCAAATACCGAACTAATAAGTGCCGTCAGTGTTGAGGCTTTGAAACCTAATTGATAACTGTGGAGTTACATCCCCGGCATCAATTGGGATTGTTTGTGAGAACAGATTTTCAAAGTTATCAGTACTGGCGGTTTTTTATTGGCTAATTTTCCTAAATCACTCTATATGTTCTTTCTTGGATACTCTTCCTGAAGCGCCTTATACGCTCTCTCAAAATACTCTTTTGCCTTTGACAAAGAATGTGCTGATTCATCAGCAGCATTATCCACTAACGAGGACCAAGCTCGATTGATATATCTTTCACCTGTAGAAAAAAAGGAAAAAAATTCAGCAAAAAGGTCCACACCGTATTGCAGGGCAAAATGATGCCGATTTTCAGCAAAAGGCATAAGAAAATTCATTTTGATATTCTCTAAGGCCTTCTTGTTCGCTGATTCTCCCTTTTGCTCAAGGGTAATTTTATCTATTTCCTTAATGATTTCTTTTAACCTTTCAAATGGATTGATAAAATGTTTTTCTTTTCTTTCAGCCTTTTGCTGTGATTGAGCATTTCCCAACAAGGCAGCTCCCATGCCGGCTAAAGTTATTCCTAAAAAGAACCATAGAAAAACAAGGGAATCAATAGCCATGATCAGTTTTAGTCCGCTGAAGAGAAGCAAAATAATTCCTATGACTATTTTTAGTTTATCTATCAAAGTGCCGGCCCATATTTTTTTAAAACCAAATAGCAAAAGCAGTTCACCTGTCAATAAAACAGCAAAATAGCTATTTACAGGATGAATCGTTTCAATCCCGGGTATTGATAAGGCAAAGATACAGGCTATGAGAAAGCCAATAAGAAATAGTGCCCACCCAATTTTTTCTCTATTCATTTGCTAAATACTTCCCAGAATATGTATTACTGAATATATCAATTCAGTGAGTGCCTCACCTACAATGAATCCTGCAGCTAAAGGCACAATATATTTTTCAATAAACCGGGATGAAGTGAGTTTTTCAATCCCCATATTAATTACACAACCAAGGCCGTACCCAAGAGTAATTGAAAAGGGTAAATACATTCCAAGGCCCACTAATACGCCCAATCCGCCAAGAGGAAGAGTGGAGAGAAGCCCGCCCAAAATACTCCCCGACAGGTAATGGTGAAGGGGGGCCTTTCCTCCGACAATCCCCTCAATCATGGCCTGCAATGCTGCTGCTTGTGGAGCTGGTAAATCAGTCCCTGGACCAAAACCGATACCTTTCCAAAGAAGTAACACTACCCCAATAGAAACCAACGGCCCAATCCAGGCAACACAGATTTGGGCAATCTGTTGATATATTGGCTTTCCTCCAACTAAAAACCCGGTTTTCAGGTCTTGCATCATGTCTGCGCATTGTCCTATAGCCACACAAACTGCCAATCCTATAAATACTGAAGCAGTGATATTATTATGGGATAAGGCCAGCATTAAGGTTACTGCTATCAAAGCCAGGCCTGACAGAGGAGAAATATCGGTAATACCTGTACATTCGGCAACAATCAGCCCTGCCAGACCGATCCAAAACGTCCCTATGACTGAGAGGAGAAAAGCTATGGGAAGGGAAATCCCTTTTGCTCCCCAGAGGATAGAAACAAGGAGAATGATAAAGGATACCCCTATACCCAGATATATATACTGGATGTGTAATTCCTCTTGCCCCCCAAAGCCTGACCTGGCTGCATTTTGTATTGTCTTAATTGCTGCCTTGACCAGCGGAAAGGCCTTGATCACACCCATAATTGCTCCTCCAATGAGCATACCAATACCAAGGGGGCGAATCATGGTCATATAAATCGCCTCAGTAAGTTCCGTCGCCGGCAAGCCGTTTTGAGATATCCAACCAGTCATCACAGCCGTAGGCGCCATAATCCAATAGGCCAGGCACCCTCCTAAAGCAAAGGGTAACCCGTTTTTCCCAGTGAGAAGGCCTGCCCCAATATTCATTAGACTGATGGCAATAGCAGTTTGCGTATAGACGGGAAGTCCCAACCAAATTCCCAGGGGGACCTCTTTAGCGATGAGACCCATTTTAATACTCATTACCGCGCTCATGGAGAAGATGAACCCTATTATCAAAAGAAGGGCCCTGGTTATACCCGCACCCGGTGAGGTTAAAATAGCTGCTACGGCAGTGCCGGAGGGAAATCGTAACCTTTCAAGATCAATCATTTGTTTTCGCAGGGGAATGATCACCACAATTCCCATGATTGATCCGGCGAAGGCCGCCAAAATCATAGGCATAATCTTAAACTGTTTGCCCATTAATAAGAGCACTGGCAGAGTAAAAATAACACCTGCTCCTGTAGTATTAATTCCACTGGCAATGGTTTGGTTAATATTGTTTTCAACTATGCTTCCCTTGCCCAACAAGCCCTTTAAAACAGCAAAACCCATAATGGCGGCTATGGTAGATCCCCCCAGAGAAAATCCCAGCTTCAATCCTGCATAGACAAAAGCGGCAGTCATAATAATCCCTTGAAAAATACCAAGTATTACTGCCGCCGGAGTTACCTCTCGATACTTTGATTTCACTAATACATACCTCATGTCTGGCAATTAATACTATTATTTAGCTTTTTTGTATTTCGGGTCCTTTTAATATAAATTACGCAATCTGTGCAAATACCTATTTAATTCTAATTGCACAGATTGAATATTTTTGATTATAGCCTATTGTTATATTTAAATATTTAGGTAGATGAAAGTAAAATCACTATATTTATGTTGTTTATTAATTTTTTTATTTTTGAAAAAAGATTTTATTCGAGGTGGTCGATAACGAAACTATAGAACTATTTCTAAAGTTATTTAAAAAGGGTGCCGCCAATGAAAACCGAAGATATGATAGAGGGAATACGCCATTATGTTGATCTTGAGAATTTAGCTGATTATGTAACAGATGGGATTTACCAGCTTTTTGAAGGCCATATTTCTTTTTATTTATGGGATAAAAAGAAAAAAAACTATTTATTGCAATCTCAAAGGGGATTACTGCAACAGAAACAAAAAAGTCAAAGCCTCAATAGGAAAAGCGCCATAATCAAATGGTTTTCTTCCCATTGGTCAAGTGTTTTAACAGAAGATAGTTTAGAAAACAGCAAATCCACCTATAAAGATACATTACTTCAGGAATTTAAAAACTTAAAATCAACCCTTTGTTTGGCCATTCGCGCTGAGGATGGAATAGTGCGGGGTATACTTTCTTTAGGGAAAAAAAATAACCAATCTTTTTCCAAAAAAGAGCTAAAGGAACTGGAAAGAATCATAGATCAAACTTCATCAACCATTGATAAAATAAAAATTTATCTTCAATTAGTTGAAGATAGAGTATATACAAATATCGGGAAGATTGCCCTGCAAATTGCTCATGATTTAAATAGCCCCTTAAATAATATCAATGTATTTCTTCAGCTTTTGGCCCAAGAACCAAAATGGCAACAGGATGGAAATAATGATTTATCAAATAAATTTTTTACTATTGCTCAAGAAGAGATGCAAAGGGCCATTGATATTGTAAAGAATTTATTATTATATGCGCATCCTATGCGAACGAAAACAGAGCCTATTGAAATAAACAAACTTATCAGGCAAGTTTTAGGGACTTTTCAAGAGAGCTTACAAAGCAAAAACATCTCTCTTATTCTTCAATTTACTGATGGATTGATTATTCCAGGGGAAAGTGAACTGCTCTTTAGAGTATTTCTCAATTTGATTTGCAATGCCATAAAGGCCGTGGAAGCTGAGAAAAGAAGGGAATTAACCATCAGTACCAATCAAGACAGGGGATGGGTAAGGATTAGTCTCAGTGACACGGGAAAAGGAATTTCCCGGGAAATTAAGGACAATCTATTTGCTCCATTTGTTGCCTGTGGTAAAGAAAAAGGCGTTGGCCTCGGGTTATCCATAGTTGAGCGAATTCTTATGTTACATGGTGGAGACATTCACGTTAAGGCTGAAGATGATCGAGGGAATACCCTTGTGATTCATCTGCCTTTAGAAAAAAGAAGACAGAGTAGAAAGATGGTTGATTCAATTGAAGTATATCAACTTCCCCAAAATGAACTATTGTTGGCTCAAGATATTAGTATCACCGGGCTGCGACTTTCCTGCCAAAAATATTACTCTTCCGATCAACTCATAAAATTATTCATTAATCTTCCTGATGAATCAAAGCCAATAATTGCTTTATCGAAAGTAGTCTGGTGGAGAAAAACTTTGGGAAGAAAGGGATGGCCATACGATATCGGGCTGGAATTTATTGATATCAGTAAAGAAAATAGCCAAAGAATCAATGAATGGATAAAAACCACCAAAGAAATTGACTCTCTCCAAAGTGTGGGATAAAGTAGCCTTTCCGATACTATCTGAGGCCCTGGTTTAGAATAAACCTCCAGTATTATTAACCAAGGAGCAATATTAAGTAATAAAACTAATAAGAAAAAAATTAAAATAGTGTTCCTGTTCCCTCAGGGATACTGACAGCATACATTAAAATAGGCTCTTGGCCATTCCATATTGTGGAATAGGGGGATGAAGTATATGAAATCGGCTTTGCCAAATTATAGGGTAATGAATATGAAGGCCGGGATAAAAGACCCCTGACAGAATTCCACAAAGGAGAAAAAAAATTGCCGAACCCGCCAAAAAGACCGGAGAAAGGATTCCCCCATGGATTCATATAATAATTATATGGATTATAGTTATAGAATGAAGTGTTCCAAGAAGGGTAGGGCGGAAAATAGGGGATATACGGAGTATATGGATTATACCCCCATCCTGACCCCCTCCATGAGTCCCATGAAGGGAAATAGTCTCCTGTAGTGGGTAAAGCAGGGTCACTAATTCCATAAAGAGCAACTGCGACCCCATAATAGGCTTGAAAAGTATTATCAGGAATTGTATACCCGCTAAATATAGATTGCGTATTGCGTCTGCCCTCTAATTTTTCAAAAAAGATGTGAGCCATATGTTTTTCTTGTCTCCTGAAGGAATGGAAAAAAAGGCAGAATGTTTCATTCTGCCTTTTTTCTTACTATTATTATTCAATTATAAAAATAAAAATTTTTACCTAAATTTTCTTTTTATGCCAACTATGCCCACTATACCAAACAGGAAAAATATACAAGTAGATGGCTCAGGCACAGCGGCTTTCTTATTTACAAAGGCTTCACTACCACCGGAAGCAAACCCTTGTAGGCGAACACCAACACGTAAGTCACCTGTTTCTAAATCATTCAGTACATCAGCATAGGTGTTGCCGGCCTGAAGTTCGAAGTATATACCTAAAAATTCTCCGGGATTTACTCCGTTTGAGTGAGTTGGGGGATCAGAATCAGCAGAAAAGCCTGCAGTAGTAAAAAAGGCTGGTGTAATATTATTATGGCCTGTTATATTAGGTGGTGAAGCGTTTAATGAAAAAACTACACCAGGTGAATTAGGATCAATAATTAGGGCTGAACCAAGAAGGGCCCCGTCGTCAAAATAAACATCGGTGAGCGAGCATGCTTCCGAGCCAACATTGGTAAAGTAGAACAAAACCCCATTGGTCCCATAATCCAAAACATCAACTAAAATCTGGGCTTCGCCAATAGCAGCATCTGTTGGATCGGAATTGGTGATGCAAGTGAAACTAAAGGGAATAGCTTGGGCACGAATAGCAGTGAATACAGTGACTGTTAGAATGGATAATAATAGGAACAGTGTTCTTTTCATTTTCCCCCCCCGCAAAATGAAAAATTGATTAATAAATTAGTACTGTTAACAATTTTTTATGGATAGCATTTTTCGTTCCAAATTAAATAACATGACCTTAAAGAGCGAACTCTGAACCTTTGAGCAGTCACTGAATATTTAAGCTGTTAGTGAATTCAGAATAATTAAAGCAATCATCCACAAAAGAAAAGCACAATTGTAACCTATTATCAAGATTTCATAGCTTTGTAATTCTTCAACTTTTTCTTTTACCGGTTTGATTATTCGCATTTTTTCTCCTTTTCATTTTTGACTATTTAATGTTTTTTAACAATATTATGTTTAATAATTCTTAACACCTTATCTTTGAACCAATGTTCTATATTTACCATTTAATAAGGTACTGGTTGTATGGTCAATTCAAAACGCGCCCTTATTATTTGTTCTGTGGCTGATAATAATAGAACGGTATTTTATTAAATGAGGGTAGCAAGCATAATGCCTATGAAAATATTATTTGGAGGGAAAAGATTCTTTTTGCCATTTTATGTAATATTCCAATAAGATATAAGGGGGAAAAAGAGTACGGAAACGATGTTATGAATTTCATTGAATAGGGCGAGGTCATAAATCCTATGGATCAATGAATAAATCTTATGAAAAAATGGGAGAAAAAGCTTTACACCATAGTTGCTTTTTCAGTAATAATTTCTTTTGCCCTATCTGTATGGCTTGGGAATAAATTTGATGGGATACTCTCGCGTCCTAATACTTTAAATACTTGGTACCTTGCGCAATCAGCATAGTCGTTTAAACAATAATTTTGTTTAAACAATTTTGCTAAACCGGGTTTTCCTTGCATATTATTTTTAAAAAGAACACACTGAGAAATACATTTACATGAAGACATTCCTAATACTCCTCTTAAATCCTCATTCTTATGATCTTATTTTTTTATCGGTAAATTTTTTAAAAAAAATCATAAAAAAGTTTTGCTTAGACAAGAAAAAGAATAAAGGAAAGGATAAGGTGAGTACAGTTAGTTAATAAATTCTTCTAATAAAAGAGCTAACGCCACCAGGGGAGAATTCCTGATGGCGTTGAAAGAGAGATATAAAAAAACTATTTGTTACGTTAACAGTCGTTCATATTATATATGTCTTACGTTTCTATAAGAAAAAAAGAAAGGCTATCAGCAAAAATTAGCTGACAGCCTTGGGCAAGTTGCTTGAAAGATGGGTTAAAATTAATTAACTAGTCGGTTTAGATATTACTTCCCTTATGTTTAAGAAGTAAAAAAAATGTGATGAAGTATTTTAATTTTTTCCCCATATAAAAAAAACCGCCCGATCATCCTTCGGGGACAAAGGAACCGGACGGTTTTTAGGGATAACAAATTAGGCATAATTTTTCCCCCTTTTTTTTTATCTAGTAAAAACGTTATCCCTTCATAAACTATGTATCGATATATTTTATAATATAAATCAATTTTTATTTAAAATAATTTTAATAATTCTTATCTCCAAATTTCGTGCCTAACTGATAGTGAGTCAATTTCACGCATTAAATTTACACTGATAATCCCATTCTCATCGCAGGAAAACTCTTCAATTACTTTATTATTATGAAAATTTTTTAATTGAATATCTTCTTTTGAGGGAATTTTGGATAAATTCCACTCAGGGTCATAAGGGAAAAGGATTTCGCTCCACATTCTCGGAGAAACAGCTTGACCATTTGCATAATCAGTACACTCAAGGTATCGATAATAACCTATATTATGCTGCGGAAAGACCTCAAATTTTTTCCTTGCAGGGATCTTGGTCCCCTTTTCAAAAATTGGAGAAAAATATTCAGTTCCCTTGCCAATCCGCATCACCCCAAAAGTACGACTCAAAATTTGCTCCACCTGAACTTTTTGTTGGACCTTACGCGCTGCACCAAGCGCAATAGAAGCAAAAGGCAGGCTTGAGAGGTGGACCTTTTCTTGACCATATTCTTTTTGAATATACTTCAGAATAAGCGGGAGCTGAGAACTGCCTCCCACAAGATAAATTTTCTCTATGTCCTTAATCCCCTTTATTCCCTCGTTCCTCACCGCCTTGGACTCTAGTACTTCCTTTATTTTATTAAGGGTTTGATGAACTAAGGGCATCAAACATTCATAATATTCCTCTACTTGAATTTTTACTGATTCCTCTGAAATACGGGCTTCCTCCAAATCCACGCGTAAATATTTCGGATCAATAGTATTGGCCAAGGTTTCTTTTGCTTCACAGCACCGATGTAAA
>JAUWIR010000289.1 GCA_030605265.1 Pseudomonadota bacterium
AGGAGCGCCGTCATCAGTAACCTTAAAAGTTACTGATGGATAGCTTCCTGCTTGTGTATAATCAGGCATCCAGCTAAAAATCCTTGTAGAAGGATTAAAAGTGGCCCCTGAGGGCAAATTTGCGTCTGAGTAAGTCAAAGCATCATCATCAGGATCGGTGGCAGTTATCTCAAATTCAAGAAGTTGGCCTTCATCAACAATTTTATTTGGGATAAATCCTAATATTGGAGAGCGGTTTACATTTTTTATGGTAAGATCATCAAGAATTGGTGAATCATTTCCTGAAGGAACTTGCATGGTAGTCTCAATTTCTATATACCTGCCATTCAAGGGAGGATCTATGGAAACATCGCTGGTGACCGGGCCCCAGTCTAACCAAATAAAGGAATCATTGGAACTTCTTCCCCTGACTGAAATTGTAACTCCAGCGGGCTCATAACTGTTCCATGATACTGTGCCCCAAGCCAAATTATCAACTTCACTATCAAATATTACCGTCCAGGATCCTGTTTTTGTAGTAATATTACGGGCGATAATACCAGTCATATCACTGTAGTTATAAGCGCCTGGATGGTTCTCCTGAGTAAAATCAACAGTATTGGAATTGGGATCAATCCGCATTACATTACTTGAACGTTTGTTGGAGACCCATATCTTCCCCATAGAATCGACAGCCACTCCGGTTGGTTCATCACCCACAGGAATAGCCGCTATTTCAACTCCATCTGAAGCTCTATGGCGAGTGACTTTGTCTGCATTTGATTGGGCTACCCAAATATCTCCTTCTACTCCTACTGCTACTCCACGGCCCATATTTCCACAGCTTACTTTATAAACCCATTCATTTGTGCTTGGATCCAGTTTTCTGAGTTTGTTAGAAGTAAATCCGGTAGTATAAATGTATCCGTCAAAATCAATACCCAAGCCGTATACCCAGCTATCCGCAGCTATATAGGTTATGTCATGGGTTCCAGATGGATTTACCGTAGTGCCGGCATTAGGGTTGTCTATTCGTGTTAAACAATTATCATTTTGATTGGCAATCCATAAAGTCCCCTGAGAATCAATGACGGCCCCATAACACCTTTTTTCAAGGGGAATCGTTTTTAATTTGTCACCCAATGTGGCACCGTTCTGCCCATCATAATAGTCTATTCTAAAATCGTAAAGACCGCCAATCCAGACATTGTTATGAGCATCAATTGCCAGAGCACGTGGTCCCCCAGCTACAGGAATTTCTTTTAAACGTGCCTCATCTTCTCCCCAAGGAAGGACTTCATTAGGATCTATTATTCCGTCCCCATTGAGGTCGGAAGAAGTGGTGACCACTCCATCTCCATTTTGGTCTTCAGGATAAAGGGCGAATTTTACAGCCGTATTAGTATTTCTATTGCCCACCCAAAGATCGCCATTTAGGTCAACAGTTGTTCTTGAAGGGTTGCCGGCTCCCGGACTGGTTTTATACCGACCAAGCTCATTACCTGTTTCAGTATCAATTTTAGAAACAGTAGATTCATCAGAATTGGCAATCCAAATAAAGGGGAGGGTTTCTAGCTGGGAAGTCAATTGAAGTTGATCCGGCTCAGTATCATGCTCAAGGTTAATAAGGACTCCTTGATCAAAGTCTTCGTTGAGTGTATAGACTTGTGATGTATTCCCTGCCAAAACCTGAAAAGGAGTGATCGACGTTCCGATTACCATGGAAAAAATAATTGTTGAAATAAAAAATATTCGTTTCATGATGCTTTTCCCTCTTTTTTTGATTCTTACCATAACCTTCATTTTTTATTTCTAGGTTTGTATTTTTTTATTATTTATGGCTAACAATTTTAAATCTTAAAATTAAACCGCCTCCATTAACTAATATAAGCTTAAAATACAAGTAGTTTTGCATTTAAAAATCAATAACGATTCATATAAAATAACGATTCCTATAACATTTTACTATAATGAAAAATATTATTCAACTCTTCAGTTTAATTTGGATTAAAGATATATTAGAAATCTACTGAATATTCATTAGGTTCCGGTGTACTAGATATTCTGATATTTTTTTTTATTGTGTTTTTTTTGCGATAATTTATTTAAGCATTGATTAAATCGGTCATAAAATACATTTTTAAAATTAGACAATATCTCAGAATAACCAGGGTATTTTAAAGAGGGTTAAGAAAGAGGATAAAGAATTTTGGTAAGAGTGCCTTCATATTATTGTTTGTCCTTTGATTCTTTCATATTAAGCCATTCCGGCAAGATGAAAAAATCTTTTAATTTGCAATTAGAGGAGCTAATACAGGTTTACGCTCTTTCATATTATGGATAAATTCCAGGTCCTGCTTGCTCCTTTGGGCCATTTTTTTCTCAACCTCGCTCCTGCCGACTCCCATAAGGATTTTATAAGCATTGTACTTTGTTTTACAAAAATAGATATCAAAGGGACCTTGTCTTTCTTCTTTTCTAAAAACCCTTATTCCCGGCACCTCATCTTTTTGTATATATTCGGATTCCGTATTAATGAGCAGAGGTTCGATGTCATGTTTATTTTGCCAGGGAATACACGCTCCTTCCATTCCAAGAACAGGGTCCATAATGGCCCTTATTTTTTCAGTAACACCGCCAACAGGAAGAACAATGTCCCCGGTTAATGAACCGGTTACCCCGTATTTTTGATTTACCGGCTGTTTGATATAGTCTGAGATAAGGGCAATATCAATGGCTACTGAGGCGCTGTCTCCTTCCACACCGTCATGGGCCTGGATATACTCTACATGCATTTCATAGCCGATATAAGGGGCGCAGATCTTGGTAAATATCTTTTTTATTGATGCCCTGACATTTTGAGCGGCTGCTTTGGCAATTTCACCAATTTTCCCTGGCGCTATAACAGTATCAGAACCACCGGCATTAATTTGACCGTGTATGGGCAAGGGTTGTCCGTACATCTGACCACTGGATTTGGAAAATATGACCGCCAGCCCCACTACATACCCGATAGAATCGGTCATAGCGCTGATTTATTTCTTCAAGTCTGTTTTATGCTTACTCATCTCCCTGGCCATAGAGCCTTCTAAACTCAAGTGCTTGGTTAAGGCCTTTTGTACATGTACTGATTCAACCAAAGATGAATTATCAAAAATTGCCTCAAACTCCGCTGTTTTAATAATTCCATTAATTGGCCGCAAAATGCAGCTAAATTTGCTATCTGAGGAACGGCATCGAAGCTCTTTGATGATTTCTAAAACAGCGCCTTTGGAAAATTCCCGCTCATGAAGTGTATAGGATGAAGGCAGATTTTTTCCTAAGAGAAATTCATTTCGTCTGCGCACGCCCTCATACCCTTCCTTTTCGATTACTTCCCCCCAAACTTCCTTAAATTCTTGGCCTAAGGCCTCTATCTCCTGTTTAATATATTGAACCACTTGCCTGATATTCTTCCGATTTTCAGGAGAAGCGCTTTCCATTTGGATGATTTCTCCCTTATCCTCAATTCTGCTGAGAAAAGCGCCGTCACCCTCTTGCTGGAGGTATTCCAAAGTATCATGATTACAGCAGGCAACGATTATGTTTTTCGCCCGAAGGGGGTCTTCTGATTTGTCAGCTGCGCCGCTTCCGGTGTTTTTGCCGCCCTCAAGAAAAAATTCTTTATTCTGCATTATCTCCAGAAGGTCCGCCATGTACCCTGACTTTATAAGGGTTTTCAATTCATCAATATAGATAACGGGTGCTTTGGCATGGGCCCCAAGGTAGGCCCTCTTATAAGCGGGGGTCTGCAAATGACCGGATTGATAAGGGTCGTGCCGGAAACCTCCCTTCATATTTCTTGAATCAGGCTCAGATACCCTGGCCATCAAATCCTTATCTTTTCTCGGATCATAGAGGACCTCCGGAATCATATCAACAAGGTGCTTTACGGAATTTTGTTTTCCTCCATGGGCTTCTCTTTGAATTTTCTCCTGAGCTTTGTGATTATTTTGCTGAATAAAGAGAAATATGGAGCCGATCCCTGTAAGACTGGTAGCAATGAAAGCAGGAGGAAAGAATATTCCGAAAACAGCGCTAATGCCTGTTGCCCAAAGAAGGGCCTTCATTACCCTATTGACGGATTTTATCTGATCGGACAAGGTAAATTGATCGACATTTTCCTTAGCGGATTCTATGTCTTGATAAATTTTTTCCAGCAAAAGGTCCAATGTTTTAGGGTCTTCATAAGCGATGCGGATATGATTTTGATCTTTTCCCGGATAAGAGATTATTGATTCCTTTGGTCGAAGATAATCCCCAAGGGATTTATCAAGAACATTTTGAAACATATTTGCCAGTAAAGATTTTCCCGTGCCCGGCCTTCCAACCATTAAAATGTGCCCTTTGTTTTGAGCAATTTTGCGGATGGCTTCTTTGGCCTTATCTTGAAAAATTACCTTTTCTATTGGGTCTTCCGGGATTTCTATCTGAGAGGTATCTTGAAAAAAATTCAGGTTTTTTTTTAATGTTTGTGGATATAGAAGCAGTTCCTTAATCCATAAATAATCATTCTCTTTGTAATCAATACTCATCTTTACACCCTTTTATGGAATCCAGAAGGTAAAATTTGCCCCCTTCAGATAGGGTGGCCCGTTTATTAATTTCCGAATAAAGTTGAGGCAAATCATTTTTTAAGGGTTCAAGGGCCTTAAAGTCGTGCATTATGGAGATGTTTGTATAAAATTTTTTTTCACCTAAACTTGAGTGAGGAATATAATTAAAGGAAATGCAAAATTGTAAATTTTTTAAACTATTTATAACTACTGCCCTTTTATCCGAACCAAGGTTAAAATTTTTAAATACTTCTTTATATATTTGGGGTAAATAGGACTGAGAATAATCCATCTCAAACTTTTTGGTAAAAAGCATTTTTAAGGGCGTGGCTTTCCCCTCTAGACATAGCTTCAAGGAATCACGAAATTTTTGATTTTCTCGAATTGACTGCTCAAGCAACTGCATGCAGTGTAACAAGTCAATAGTATCAATCCAAAAATCTATTTTATTATAAGCATTAAGCACACAAGCTTTCTGTTGTCCATTGTCTAAGAATTTTATTACCTTATACGAATGTATAGGATTATATTTCTGAAAATCAAAACCGCTCATTTCAAATAAACCCTCTGAAAGACGTGCTTTTTCCAAAACAACTCCTACATCTTTCAAAATAAAATGAGCAATATATTTCAATTTATCCTCCACAGGGCCCTGTAAATTCAGCCAAGTGCGCACACCACCCTTATCCTCGCATATCCCTTTGATATCACCTACTTTGCTGCTGTCTATAGTTGCTATTCGTTTTATCATTGGATCATAGGGCCTTAATTGCGCATAGAGCTTTTCAAGGTGGTCCTTAAAGGCTGCATCTTTTAACGATGAGGTTTTAACCTCATACTGAGGCGAGAGAGATTCAGTGACCATAGGTTTTACTTCAGTGGGATTTTTCATGAAAGGAGCAAAAAAATGCTTTATCTTTTCTTTGATGCTTTCAGAGCGAGGCTTCTGATAGGAAACCTCACCCTCAACTAATTTTCTTTTAACCTCAATCGAATTAGGATTAAGCAGATACCTGGCTAAATCTGAAATCCGATATTCTTTTACATGCCCTGACTGTGTTAAGCCATAATATTTTATTGTTGACGGATCAATATATTTAGCCTGAGAGATCACCCAAATATCTTGTGAAGAAAATGGGGCTTCCTTGTTGAATGAGATCATAATGTTTTTTTCCTTGAATATAATTCAAAGGTAACTATAGTAAGCCATTTTTTTTTTGCTTTTGCGTAGATTTTTATGAGCAAAGTACATGCCGGAAAGAAGGTTTTTAATAAAATTATTTATCTTTTTATTTACAGCGTGTTATCAAAGGGCAAAAGAAAAAGAAGGAAAATTTGTCTAATATTTTATCATTTTCCCCAAAAAATTTTTTCATTGATTGATAAGTTATTACACACCTAATTGTAGAAAAAATGGGTTCAGGGTTCGGGGGTTCAGAGTTCTGAGTTCAAGGGTTTAGGGCTTTTGGTTCCCATGACTAAAGTTAAAATAACGAGTAAATGCCTACAAGCAAGATCAGCTAATTTAAAGGCAATATTTAAAGCGCCCTC
>JAUWIR010000482.1 GCA_030605265.1 Pseudomonadota bacterium
AAAAATTGGCGAGCATTTCCCCTGGAATCCACGTTACCAAAGAGATGAAGAGGGCAAACTGTGGCCCGTCAACACAATGCTTTCGGCTACTTATACTAATTTAGATAAAGACGGCATCTACTATCCCCTCTTTACTCGAGAAATCAAAAAAGGCTACCTTAAAATCAAGGACCACCTTCGAGAAAAAAATCCCAGCCGCCCCCAAATTCACACTCAGGAAGAAATCAAGCTTATGCTCTCAGCTTTAGAGGAAAGTCTCCAGGGAAACAAACGTTTTCAACAAATAAAGGTGCACTATCATCTTTTTGGAGACATTTATTATCGTAATGATCAAGGAAATGTTCTCAAGGAAAAGGACCATACATGGGCGGGACACGCTGAAGGATTTAATATTAATCATAATGTTGCGCCAACCAAATTGGCTTTAGGGGCTAATGGGTGTCAGGATTGCCATTCACAAGACGCACACATGTTCACAGGGCTTTTGCCAACCAAACTCTTTGGAGAAAAAGGTGGCCCGGAATATATTACCTCAGCTAAACTTATTGGCTTTTCTCCCTGGGTTTTTTCTCTCAATCTCCTATACCAGTACTATCTTTATCCCTATATAATTCTCGGTATCCTCATCCTGATTATCCTTTTGATTATGCATTATACCGGACACGGCCCGCACTTTGTCGGTTCTCCCGAGGATCAGGCTGATGTGCTTCGCTTCACGCTTATAGAGCGCTGGGCGCATCTTTCACGAATGTTCAGCTTCCTGTTGCTGAGTTTTACCGGATTTATCATCTTTTATAAGAAAGCATACTTTGCTGCAGTGCTGTTTGGATCACCCGAAAAAGCTATTGTTTTGCATTGGGTAATGGGAATTCTTTTTCTAGCATCCTCCTTCGTGAGTATGATACTTTGGGCAAAACATCTCAAGTTTGCTCCGTATGATCTTGCCTGGATAAAAAAAATCGGTGGTTATCTTTGGAGAATTTCGGAGCATCTAAAGGCAGGTTGTTTCAATACCGGACAAAAACTTATGCTTTGGGTATCCGGATTTTTGACCCTGGTTGTGGGAATTACAGGAATCATGCTTATCTTTAAAGCAGATTTTACCTTAAACTTGAGATTCATGACCACCATCATTCATGGGTCCTTTGGAATTGCCTTTATGGCTGCGGTGGCAGTCCATGCTTATCTGGGGACTATTGCCAATCCAGGTTCATGGCGTGCTATGGCAGATGGAAAAGTAACCCGTAAATGGGCTGAAAAACATCATTCCGAATGGTACAAAGAAATCGAAAAATAGACGATAAATGATATAATGGAAATTGATATCCTCAGAATAGGATTGATCGGTAAGAGGAGTATCAATTTAAAGCAAAAGT
The DNA here is from genome assembly GCA_030605265.1 of Pseudomonadota bacterium. Classification (GTDB taxonomy): domain Bacteria; phylum SZUA-182; class SZUA-182; order DTGQ01; family DTGQ01; genus JAUWIR01. The sequence continues at coordinate 1,377 of JAUWIR010000482.1, forward strand.
TTTTTATAACCTTAGCAGAAAGGAAAAAGTTTCATGCCAATATATGAATATAAATGCAATGATTGTCAGTGCATTTTTGAACAGATCAAATCGATTACAGATACTAGCGCTCCTGCATGCCCTCAATGCAACAGTGAAAAAACAACCAGGCAGTTATCTCCGGTCAACTCTTTGTGTGATAAGCTAAAGAGTATTGCTAATAAAGGATCTCGTTTTACCTGAAGATAGAGAAAAACAATGGTAGGTTACCATTCTGTTAAAGAGAAAATATTACTAAAGCTACCACCCTACATGGAGTATCCCTTTGGAAAGAATATAAAGTCCGAAGACGATAAGGACACCACCGCTAAAATAACGTATGAACAAAGGATGTTTTTGAAGAGCGCGAACTTTTTTTAGAAAGAGATGGGAAGAGTATCCTAACAAAAGCAGAGGGATAGAAAATCCAAAAGAATAAAAAGATAAAAACAGTACCCCTTGAAGAAGCCGTCCCTGACCGGCAACCATGGCCAAGACACTGGAAAGAATGGGACCAATACAGGGGATCCAAACTATGCCCAGAGTCAATCCAAGAAAAAATCCTGACCATCGCCCCTTCGATCGGCTCTGAAATTGCTGAAAAAAAGATAAACCTTTAAAAAGATTTACATTACAGAGAGTTAAAATACCAAAGGTCAAAAAAATAACCCCGGCAACACTTTCCACAAATTGCATTTTCCCGGCAATCAAGGACCCACAGGCTGACGAAACGATCCCCATCAAGATAAAGGTTACCGACAATCCTATGACGATCAATAAGGGGCGCAGTTTATGATCTTCCTGCGTTCCTGTAACCACAATGGGAAGGACCGGCAAAATACAGGGGGAAGCAACACTGACTATGCCTGCTCCAATGGTCAATATGATATTAATAAAACTAAGGTCCATGTTTATTATCCTTTATTAAAGATTCTTCACTGCTTCCAGTAAAACCTTTGAATCTTGAATTCCCGGAGTAAATCGCCGGGCAACGTCTCCATCACTATTCAATAAAATAATGGCAGGAAGGCCTCGAACCCCATACTTGTAAAAATCAGACCTGGCCCTTGGATCGTCTGTAGCCACATGGTAAATTAGAACGTATTCTTCGATTTCTGAGGTGATGTCAGCTAAAATTTTACCTTGCCTTTTACACGGACCTCCCCTTGGATTTAGAAAAAATAATAAAGAACCTTTTCCCTTTCCTACTTCCTGCTGATCAGGAAGGTCCCCTTTGGCGGAGTTCGACAGGTTTTTTTCTCGGATTTGCTCTTCTCCGGATGGAGCGACTGAGGAAGGTCCCTTTTGATCAACTTTCGCTTGGGGCTTCCCCTGGCCGCAGCCGCTTATGAAACAATAAAAAGTCATTACCGTAATCACCCATTTCCAACTCATAATAATTTCCCCCCCCTATAAAAGCTCAATGATACTATTCATATAAAACCTGTCATATAAACCTATCCATCTATGAATAAAATCTCCCCAACCAACCAGCAATTCTGTTATGTAAACCTATATCTTAAAAAAAATATAATCTCTATATAATAACAGATTTTGGACAAAGGGAACACAGAGATAATTATTTTTTCATTTCCATAATACGGCGTGATTACTGGTTCAGATAGTTTATTTAAATGAGCACTACATACAAATATCGATATTTTTTCGTTATTTATATATAGGCTGGGATAGGTTACTGTTTGCTGGAAAATGAAAATTTAGAACATTTTATTCCATTATTATTACCGTTAAAAGGTAATAAAAAAATATAACTTTTTCTTATCATCTGTCATTAATGACTATAGCCTGTATAGCCTGACTTCAGGGTATAATTTTCTAAATCCCTGGGATTACCCTGGGGGGCCCCCAGATATTCCCCGATATGTAATGTAGAGCCCGTCAAAAACTTTGTGGCTATAATCAAAGCAGGAAATCCCGAAATAAATCTCACTGGAGCGTAGGGTATCAAGATCAGTACCTGAATTGCCATACTAAGAAATATTTGATATTTTATCGTAAAAGGTAAAAAGCATTTGAAAGCGAATAATAGAATAATAGTATGATACAGGTAATAACTATTGGGCTGGGGGCTTTTTTGCTCTTTTCCCTGCAGCCTATGATTACTAAAATTATGCTGCCGATATTTGGCGGTGGCTCTTCGATATGGCTAACAGCTTTGGTCTTTTTCCAGCTCCTTCTCCTGGCCGGTTATGCTGCCAGCCATATAATCGTCAAAACCTGTCGGCCAATAAAGCAGGTCATATACTATGCCTTACTTTTGGCTCTTTCTTTTATTTTTATTCCACTTCGGGTTTCTTCCATTTCTTTCATAGATAATCCGGCAGTAACTATTTTTCTAGTGCTTTTTGCCTCAATCGGGCTTCCTTATTTTATCCTTGCTACAACCAGCCCGATGGTGCAATCTTGGATCGCCGTCGACACACACCCAATCAGTAAAAATCCCTATGTCCTCTATGGGGTTTCCAATAGGGGATCGCTAGTTGGTTTGTTGTCCTATCCTACCATCATAGAAACCCGCCTGACTAACAGCCAACAAACTTTTTTGTGGTCCTGCCTTTTTGGGATTTATGTTGTTCTCATGCTCTATTGTATGTTG
>JAUWIR010000016.1 GCA_030605265.1 Pseudomonadota bacterium
GTTCCAATACTTTTAGACATTTTCTAACTCCACCAAGGCTTTCTTTAACTCCTCTTTTGTGGGTGCAACTCCGTGGTATTCAATTTTCCCCTCCATAAAAGAGACGCCCTTTCCTTTAATGGTGTGTGCAATTATTAGGGAAGGTACTTTTTGGGTCTTTTCGCTTTGATCAAAAGCTGCCGCCAAACAAGACAAATCATGACCATTAGTTTCCAGAACTTGCCATCCAAAGGATTGCCACTTTTGTTTTAAAGGCTCTACATTCATTATAGAACACAAAGGTCCATCAATTTGCAGCTTATTGGCATCTATAATGGCGCAAAGATTATCGAGATGGTAGTGCGCTGAGGTCATTGCGGCTTCCCAAATTTGGCCCTCCTGGGTTTCTCCGTCCCCTAAAAGGACATATACTCGCCATTTGGCTTGATTTAACTTGGCTGCAAGTGCCATCCCATTGGCTACTGATAGCCCTTGCCCTAATGAGCCGGTAGATATCTCTATGCCCGGCGTAGATACGTTAAAGGGATGCCCTTGGAGCATTCCATCAATCTTTCGCAGTTTTTGGAGCTCTGCGGAGTCAAAATATTTCAAACGTGCTAATACGGCATAAAGGGCTGGGGCGCCATGTCCTTTTGATAATACAAAACGATCGCGCTCAGACCAGAAAGGATTTTGAGGATCATGACGAAGTTTCAAGTAATACAAGGTTACTAATATCTCTATAATCGAAAGCGAGCCCCCCGTATGCCCGGACCCGGCATTTGTGAGCATTTTCAATACTTCTACTCGCAATTGACGAGCAATCTCTTGCAATTCCGCTTCTTTTTTCTCTGTCAATAACATATGGTTCCTTCATAAAATAAATACTAAGAAAAATTATTCCAGCAATTCCAGTACGTACCTTACCTTCTCTTTGCCGCTTGCACTGGCAAGTAAGGTCCTAATCGCCGATATAGTCCGGCCTTTTTTGCCAATGACCTTCCCTATATCATCTTTAGCTACTTTGAGTTCAATAATCTTGGTTTTACCCCCGTCAATCTCCTTAATCTCTACATCATTTGGATTATCCACAACCGCTTTCACGATTTCCTCGATAATTTCTTTCATAAAAACCTGCCCCTTCATTTGATCTTCTTTTTGATCTTCTTTTTCTTTAGATTTGAAAAATTTACCTAGCATAATGCCCCATTTTATAACAAGTTGTCAAATAATTGTCAAGCTCAATTAGACCCTTAAAAAAATAAATATTACTCTATTTCTCTTTTTTTGGCTGCCTCCCAAAGATTATCCATTTCATGAAGCGACATATCAGTTAATTCTTTGCCTTCAGCCAAAGCATTTTTTTCAATAAAACGAAACCTGGCCATAAATCGACAAATTGCTTTATTGAGTGCTTTCTCCGGATCTATGGAGATAAATCTAGCCATATTTACCAGAGAAAATAATATGTCCCCTAATTCCTTCTCCATTTGCCCATCTTTGGCATGATACGATGCTTCAAATTCTCCCATTTCCTCTTTTACTTTATCAAAAACCTGATCAATATGTTCCATATCAAACCCTACCCTGGCTGCTTTTTCCTGCACCCGATGAGCACGCATTAATCCCGGCAATTGTTTTGGAATACCCTCTAATACGGAATGTTTACATTTTCCTTTCTCTCCTTCTTTTATCTTTTCCCATTTCGCCAAAACCTCCTTGCTGTCATTTACTTTATCATCCCCGAAAACATGGGGATGTCTTCGGATTAATTTATCACAAATACCTTTAAGCACATCTGCGATATCGAACTTTTCTTCCTCGGAAAAAATTTGAGCCATAAAAATGACTTGATACAACAGATCCCCTAACTCCTCTTTCAAATTTACAGCATCCTCTGCATCAACAGCAGATAATACTTCATAACATTCCTCTAAAAGAAAGGGTTTTAACGATATGCCGGTTTGTTCCTTGTCCCAGACACATCCATTTTCTCCTCGTAAAATAGAGGCAATTTCAATGAGTTGTCTAAAATATTTAAGACTTCTTTTTTCTTTCATGCTGATTTTTTCTTTCTGATGTTAAAAATCTTGTAAGCGTTCTCAGGTTCAGAGTTGCCTTTGTTTTATAGTCCTTGCTGGTAAACGTTTACATGTTAATAACTTTTTGTCCTAATTTCTAAACTTTAGTCTTGGGAACTATATAAATCCCAAACCTCTGAACTCTGAACCCTGAACCCTGAACTCTGAACCCGTTACAAAATCTTTATTAGTTCATCTATAATATATAACTCATTTTTATCTTCTTTTCAAATAAATCTTTCATTTCGGTAACTATTTAGGATCATAATATTGATAAATATTATTTTTATAATTTCTAAGGGTCCACCGATCAGGAGACCAAGAAAGGCAATAATTCGGAAGAATCGGTACTTTGCCGCCTCCTCCGGGAGCATCAATAGCGAACCTGGGGACTGCCAGCCCTGAGGTATGCCCTTGAAGACGCTCTATAATTTCAACCCCCTTAGCTACTTTTGTTCGAAAATGCTCAGTGCCTTTTATAGGGTCACTTTGAAATAAATAATAGGGACGCACTCTAATTTTTAATAATTTATGATTTAAATTGAGCATGGTACGATAATCATCATTAACATTTTTTAATAAAACTGTTTGATTATTAATTGGAATTCCTGTTTTAACGAGCTTTTCGCATGCTGAGGCCGCCTCGGGGGTAATTTCCTTTGGGTGATTAAAATGAGTATTTACCCAAATAGGCCCATGCTTCCCCAAAACCTCCAACAAATCATCGGTTACTCTCTGGGGTAAAGTAACCGGAATTCTACTTCCAAGACGAATAACCCCTATATGCTCAATCTTTCTAATTGACCAGAGGATATAATCCAGCGTTTCCAAAGAAACCAAAAAGGGATCACCTCCGGAAAGGATCACCTCACGTAATTCAGGATGCCTGGATATATAGGAAATTATCTGATCAATTTCACTCCTTTTCATCGAGTATTCAGCTCTTTGCCAATTTCTTTTCCTATTGCAATGGCGACAATAGGTTGCGCAACGATTGGTCACTACCATTAAAACCCGATCCGGATAACGATGAATTAATCCCGGGGCCGGTGAATCCATTTCCTCGTTTAACGGGTCCCAACACCCCTTTTCCCAATCATCCAATTCCTTTTCCGAGGGAATAGCTTGTAAAAAAATTGGATCTTGATCAATTTTTTCAAAATCAATAAGAGAAAAATAATATGGGGTTACCCCCATTTGAAAGGTGGCTGTAACTTTTTTCAGGCTGTATTCTTGTTGTTCAGATAAAAACATCACCTTCTTTAATTCCGACAAACAATCGATCCGATTCGAGAGCTGCCAAGACCAATCATTCCAATCATCGCTGGCTATTTCAGACCATAATTTTCTTTGCACCCTAAATTCTCCTCGAAAAATTTACCTTGTGGAAAGGTTAATGTTAATACATTATTTTCAAAAATTCCAGTGTTCTTACTTCATGTCTTAAGATAAAACCTTAAAATTGACACCTTTTCGTTGTTAATGTACTGAAAAATAATCGTTATTTTTTTCTTGACAGAAAGAAAAAATCTTGTTATCTATATAACTATCTGTTAGCAGTCTTCACCTTCGAGTGCTAAAGTAAAGGAGAAAAAATGAAATATAAACTTACTCCGAGAGAAAAATTAATCCTGGAAAATGTTATAGAATACTATATCACTCAGGCAGAACCAATTGGTTCAAGGACCCTTTCAAAAAAAATAAAAGGGGTCTATTCTCCTGCTACGATTCGTAACATCATGGCTGATTTAGAAGAAAGAGAGCTTCTTCAACACTTGCATATATCAGCAGGTCGCATCCCTACAGATAAAGGATATCGGTATTATGTTGATAACCTATGCAAAAAATCTCCTATGAAAAAATCTTTTAAAAGCGGCTTTGAATCATTATCTCAAATTCATGAACGTAGTGAATTAATGGAGGAGATCTCAAGACAACTATCCCACATCTCAAAATATGTAGGCCTTATCCTCGCTCCAAAGATAACTGATTTGCAGATGAAACATATGGACTTTATTCGCCTGGGCCCCCAAAAAATAATGATCGTTTTTATTTCGAAAACCGGTTGGGTTTATAATAAAATTATAGAAATAAAAAATTTTTTTACGCAAGAAAAACTCAATGTAATAAATCGATATATCAATGAGGAATGTGCAGGTCTCAATCTCATGGAAATTCGTCAAAAGCTCTTTTCTCAAGTCTCAAAAATAAAGGACCTAAATATCCACGTGTTTGAAAGTTTGCGTATCCTCAACGATGAAATTCAAAAAAAGCACTCTGAAGGTCTTTATCTTCAAGGACATATAAATATATTAAAGCACCCTGAATTTGCCAATATGAAAAAAATGAGAGGGCTCTTAAAGACTCTGGAGGAAAAAATAAAACTGGTTGAATTACTTGATAAATGTATTTATGAAACAGGAATTAAAATCAGTATCGGGAAAGAAAATGAAGATCCCAATATTCAAGATTGTAGTGTAGTAATGACTCGTTATCAAGTTGGAAAACGCATAAACGGAGCTCTCGGCATCATAGGTCCAACCCGTATGAGATATACGGAAGTAATTAATTTAGTTAATAATACCGCCACCATAGTTGAGAAGCTTTTTAAAGAGGAATAATATTTGCGAACGGGAGGGATTTCTTTGGCCAAAGAAAAAAAACATAAGATAAAAATCAATGAAGAAAAAAATATTGTCAAAACTGCAGAAGAAAAAATTCTTCAAAATGAGAACACTCATAATAACGACAAAAAAATCGACGAATTAAGCAAACAACTAACAGCAAAAGATGATCAAATCGAACACCTCAAAGCAGATTTTCAAATTGAGAAAGAAAAAAATAAGGATGTTTTTGATAAATATTTACGATTGCAAGCTGAATTTGAAAACTTCAGAAAACGCATGGAAAAAGAGAAGACTGATTTTTTAAAATACTCGATGGAAAGGTTCTTTCGAGAACTTATACCTGTAATTGATAATTTTGAACTTGCTTTGGAATCAGTTGAAAAAAGTGGGGACCTTGCAGGATTAACTGAGGGGGTTAAATTAATTCAAAAACAATTACAAGACATTCTGCAAAAAGAGGGGTTATCATTATTTTCCTCAGTAGGGGAAATTTTTGATCCCACCAAACATGAAGCCGTCATGCAGATAGAATCTGAAACCCATAATGAAAATACTATTGTCGAAGAGTTCAAAAAAGGGTATTATCTTAATGACCGACTCTTGCGACCTGCACAGGTTGCTGTGGCGAAGAAAAAATCACCTGATAATTAAAAATCAAAGAGAAATTTTCATTCTATCTAGCTTACCGGCTCAACAACTTAACAGCTGTATTTATAGCCCTTTCTATTTTTAAGGAGGCATTTAAAATGGCTAATGTAATCGGAATTGATTTAGGGACCACAAATTCCTGTGTTGCCGTCCTGGAAGCCGGATCTGCAAAAGTGATAGAAAACATAGAAGGTAATCGTACAACACCTTCAATGGTAGCTTTTTCCGATCAGGATGAAAGGCTGGTAGGACAAATTGCCAAACGGCAGGCCATAACTAATCCTCAAAATACAATTTTTTCCGTGAAAAGACTGATTGGGAGAAAATTTAATTCACCCCGGGTCGCCAAAACCAAAAAAACAGTCCCCTATAAAATTGTTGAAACTCAAAACGGAGATTGTGCCATTGAGGTTAAAAATAAACCCCATACGCCACCTGAAATATCTGCTATTATTTTACAAAAAATGAAGGAAACAGCTGAAAATTATTTAGGGGGAAAAATTACCGAAGCTGTAGTCACCGTGCCGGCTTATTTTAATGATAGCCAACGACAAGCAACCAGGGACGCCGGCCGAATTGCCGGGCTAAACGTGCTTCGCATTATTAATGAGCCCACGGCTGCATCATTAGCCTATGGCCTCAATAATAAGAAAAAAGATGAAAAAATTGCCGTTTATGACTTAGGGGGAGGGACCTTTGATATTTCAATCCTGGAAATTGGAGACGGCGTTTTCGAAGTCAAATCAACCAATGGAGATACTTTTCTCGGAGGTGATGATTTCGATGAGAGGGTCATCACTTACCTGGTGGAAAATTATAAAAAAGAACAGGGAATAGATTTAGGCAATGATACAATGGCTTTGCAACGCCTTAAAGAAGCTGCTGAAAAAGCAAAATGTGAATTATCCTCAGCTATTCAAACTCAAATCAATCTTCCCTTTATAACAGCAGATGCCGGCGGGCCAAAACACCTTAACATTACTTTAACTCGCGCCCAACTGGAGCGGCTGGTTCAAGACCTGGTAGACAAAACCTTAAGTCCCTGTAAAATTGCCTTAAAAGATGCCGGGCTTACCCCTTCCGATATTGATGAAATCATCTTAGTTGGGGGGCAAACGAGAATGCCTCTGGTTGTTGAGTCAGTAAAAAAATTCTTTGGTAAAGATCCCCATAAGGGAGTGAATCCTGACGAAGTTGTCGCTATTGGAGCTGCAATCCAGGGAGCTGTTCTAAAAGGTGAAATAAAAGATGTGCTCTTATTAGATGTAACGCCTCTTTCCCTTGGAATTGAAACCTTGGGGGAAATTTTTACCAAATTGATTGAAAAGAATACTACTATTCCTACCAGAAAAGGACAGATTTTTTCAACAGCAAGCGATAATCAAACAGCAGTCAGTATTCACGTTCTACAGGGAGAACGTGAAATGGCCACGAATAACAAAAGCCTTGGTCGATTTGATTTAGTTGGCATCCCTCCATCGCCTCGCGGGGTCCCCCAAGTAGAGGTCACTTTTGATATTGACGCTAACGGTATAGTAAATGTTTCAGCAAAAGATCTAGGTACAGGCAAAGAGCAAGCCATTAAAATTAACTCCTCCAGCGGCCTTTCAGAAACAGAAATTCAAAACATGATTAAAGAAGCTGAGCTTCATGCTGAGGAGGATAAACATAAGAAGGAATTGGTAGAGACACGTAATCAAGCTGATTCTTTAATCTTCCGGACGGAAAAATCCCTAAAAGAATATGGCGATAAGTTATCAGAGTCTGACAAAAAAGCCATTGAAGATGCTTTAGCAAAGCTGAAAAGCTTCAAGGATACTGATGACGATCAAAAAGCTCTAAAAGACTCAATAGATGAACTCATGGAAGCTTCTCATGCATTGGCTCAACAAATGTATACTCAAAATAATCAGCAACCATCTGACACCAATGATACCAACACTTCCCAAGAGGGGCAAAATCAAGAGGGAGCCCCAGAGGAAGCCCCCCCAAGAGGAGAGGGTAGTTGATGCTGATTTTGAAGAAGCGGCTAATGATAAGAAATAATTTGAATCAATACGAAACCATGCATTAATACTAAACCATGCCCAAGTTTTTTATCACCTCGGAAAATCTTTTTGTTGATCAGGCAATTATCACAGGAAATGATGTTCACCACATAAAGAGCGTACTGAGAAAAAAACCCGGCGAAAAAATTACTATTACTTCCCAAAATAACATATGCTACCAAGCACAAATTAAAGCGATAACCTCATCTGAAATCCATCTTCATTACCTTGAAAAATTACCTGATACCTTTTGCCTAAAACACCAAGTGATCTTAGCTCAAGCCATCCCAAAACACTCCAAGATGGATTTCATTCTTCAAAAAACAACAGAGCTGGGTATTAAGGAAATCATCCCCTTAATTACCCAACGCAGCTTTGTAAAATCGAATAATTTAATCTCCCCCACCCGAATGCAAAGATGGCAAAAGATCTGTCAGGAAGCTGCTAAACAATGTGGCCGCAACAGTATACCAAAACTTCATCCTCCTATTGAATTTTCAACCTTCTGCCGGCAAAAAAATGATAATTCTTTGCCTTTGCTTTTTTGGGAAAAATCTAAAAATCATCTAAAGAGTATCATCAAAGAACAGCCTAAAAAAAAAGACACCACTATTATCCTCCTCATAGGCCCTGAGGGTAGCTTCTCTCAAGAGGAAATTAATCTGGCCCTAGAAAATAAATTCATACCGGTTTGTTGTCTACCTTGGATTTTACGATCTGAAACTGCAGCCCTTTATGCATTATCAATAATTCAGTATGAATATAATTTTTGATTAATGGGCATTCTTCATTTCTCAGTTTACCCTTATTTGTCTCACCATGAAGCTATTCCCTATTCCCTATATAAGGGAATGAAGAAAAATGTCGATTAATAGGCCATTTTTTCGAGTCGAGCGATTCTTTCGTTTAGTGGTGGGTGTGTACTGAATAGAGACTGAATTCCGCCTCCCCGTAAGGGATTCACTATAAACATATGAGCTGTGGCCGGGTTTGCTTCCATAGGGCTCATCCGAGTTCCTTGTTGTAATTTACGCAAGGCATTGGCTAACCATAATGGATGACCACTGATTTTCGATCCGTCTTTATCAGCTAAATATTCTCTTGATCTTGAAATAGCCATTTGAATAAGCAGAGCGGCTATAGGTGCAAGTATCATCATGACAAGGTAAGGTATAAAATTACCGCCTTCCCGCCGATCATTTCCAAACCCCCCAAATAAGGCCGCCCACCTGGCCATAGAGGCAAGCATAGTAATGACGCCGGCCATTATGGCAACAATCGTGCTAATTAAAATATCACGATGTTTTACATGAGCTAATTCATGAGCCAACACTCCCGCCAACTCATTCCGATCTAATATTTGTAATATTCCCGAGGTTACCGCTACTGCGGCATGTTTTGGACTTCTCCCGGTGGCAAAGGCATTAGGTGAATTTTGGGGAATGATATACACTTTTGGCATTGGTAATCCTGCTGATTGAGTCAAGGATTCAACAACCTCATAAAGCGCCGGGGCTTGGCTTCTGGTTACCTCCTGAGCTTTATACATCTTCAGTACGATTTTATCGCTAAACCAATAAGAGCCGACATTCATTAATAAAGCAAAGATAAAAGCTATATAAAGCCCTTGCCTGCCCCCCAATACACTGCCTGCTATTACTACTAAAATCGTCAGCAGGCACATTAAAAAAGCTGTTTTTACAGTATTCATTTTATAACTACCTCCTTTATTTTATCTTTCTATTTACTCAAATTTTAAAAAGGATATTCTTTTTCAGAAAATGACCAGGTCATTCCCTCAAGTTTTTTTCGATACCCCTGAATAAAATCAGCTGAATTCATAACTCGTTTATTTTCCGGTTGAAGTGAAGTAATTCCTAATAAACTATTTTCCCCGGCTGTAACAACCAGCCCTTCTTTCACATTTGCCCGTAATATAACGCCGGGAGATAAATCGGAGCATTTTTCCTCAATAGGGTACCCTCGGATCAATTTAATTCTTTGACCCTCCAAAAAGGAAAACACACCCGGCCAGGGTGTCAACCCTCTTATTAAATTGATAATTTGTTCAGCTTTCCAATTCCAATCAAGTTGCCCGTCTTCTTTTTTCAGTAATCTGGTATATGAGGATAATTCACTCTGCTGCTTTGTCCCGAATGCTTTTCCCTCTTCATAAAGAGAAAGAGTTTCCATCAAAATTTCCGCTGCCAATTTTGCCAATCTTTTAGATAATGATTCGGCATCTTCATCCGCAAGGATTGGGGTCTCTTTTTGTAATAGAATATCTCCGGTATCCATGCCTTCATCCATTTGAATGGTGGTCACTCCGGTTTTTTTCTCTCCCTTGATAATCGCCCAGTTAATCGGTGAGGCCCCTCTAAATTTGGGTAATAATGATGAATGAACATTCACACACCCATATTTGGGAATAGCTAAAAATTCTTTACTAAGGATCTGCCCATAAGCAACAACCACAATAATATCAGGATGAATTTCTTGTACCAATTCTCGGCACTCAATACTCGATGCCTTTTCAGGTTGAGCAATGGGGACCCTTGAACTTTCAGCCAAATCCTTTATAGAGGCTGAACGAATTTTTTGACCTCTTCCAAAGGGCCTGCCTGGTTGAGTAATCACACCAGCAATCTCATACCGGCTCTTCATTAAGATTTCTAACGACGGATAGGAAAATTGAGAGGACCCTAAAAAAATGATACGCATTACTTTAGCCCTTAGTAGCAAGCTGCTTCATTTTTTTTCGTAATTCCATTTTAATTAAATCTCTCTTTATCTTACTCATTCGGTCAATAAATAAAATACCATTGAGATGATCGATTTCATGCTGAAAGGCCCTGGCAAGAAAGTCCTCTCCCGACAATTCACTCTTTTGACCATTTACGTCAAAAAACTCAACTCTCACAAATCGTGATCGCTTCACTTCTCCAAATACCTCAGGTAAACTTAAACATCCTTCCTCTGCCAAGACTTCTTCTTTTTCAGAAAAAAGAATATTAGGGTTTATCAATACAAGCAAATTCTTCTGTCTAGAGTTCCTCTCCGTATCAATAACCACGCCTCTCTTCAATATTCCTACCTGTGGTGCGGCTAATCCTACTCCGGGGGCGGCGTACATTGTCTCTCCCATATCAGCAACTAACTTTTTTATTGTTTGGTCATCCGGTTGCACTGGAGAACATTTTTGCCGAAGGATAGATGATGGATATTTCACAATATTTAAAATCACCTTTTAACCTCACTTAAAATAAAAAAAATAGTATGCCTACTTCAAAATATGACACCTCTACGCTTTCAATTAAGCTCATAAGCTCATAAGCTGCATAAATAAAATGAAAATTCCTATGCTTTAAATTTAAGACGAAAAATATATTTTTATTCCTTCAAATTGTTAATTCGCATATAGGTTTCGTATGTATATAGATTATAATAAGAAAAAAATTTTATTTTGTCAATATTTAGAAAGGCTTACCGGTAGTTTCAAAATCACCGTTTATGATATCAACACCCTTGGGTGGGACAAATTGAAATAGTTCACTTTTTAACCCCTGATTAGATTGCATGTTAAAAAAATCTATCTCATTCCTATTCCCGTAAGAATCAATTAAAGTAATCCCCATAATCTCAAAAGATTTTGAGTTTACTTTTAATTGCATACTTTTATAAGCTTTCTGTTCATCCCGGGGATGTAAATCAAGATATATTGACTCTTTTTGAGCGCCCTCTTTTCCATCCTCAGCCAAAGTGATAATAAAACTTTTCTGTAAATTCCCCAGCCCGGCTAAAAAAGATAAGGGGGTAGTATCTTTCAATACTTCCCCGGCCTTTTTTTTGACCACCTGGGCATCCTCCGGCAAATACCACCAAAAATATTCCTTTTCTATAATATATTCTTGTTTTTCCGGGGATTCATAACTCCATTTAATAAGATTAGGCTTTTTGAAAAACAGTTTCCCTTTGGCCTCTGTGGAAGAATTCAAGATTTGGCTGAAACTTTTTTGATGAAATTCAGTTTGAAAATCTTCTATAGAGTCATACCACTCCTGCAATCTATTGACTACCGTATCTACCCGATCGCTTCCCTTAACCGGTGTGATAAAAATAATTACATAACAAAAGACTGTACTGAAGATAAAAAATAATCGTCTATCAGTTCTCATAATTTGAACCCACTATCACCTCTCTTGGTTTACTCCCATTAGGTTTACTGACCACTCCTTCACGCTCCATAATTTCAATCATTCTTGCAGCCCTATTATACCCTATCCTGAGTCTCCTTTGAATCATTGAAATTGAAGCATGCCGAGTTTTCACCACTAAATCTAATGCTTTATCGTATAAATCATCATATTCCTCATTTTCCTGATCAGTTTTTTTCTCATCGGCTTGAAAGGTTAGGATACCTTCATTATATTCAGGTTTTCCCTGAATTGATAAATATTTGACTACCCGTTTTATTTCCGTCTCAGTAATAAAAGACCCATGTAATCGAATAAGATCAGAGCTGTTCGGGGGTAAAAATAACATATCTCCATGACCTAACAATCTTTCAGCGCCGTTGGCATCTAAAATGGTCCTTGAATCTATTTTTGAGGACACGCGGAAAGATATTCGACAGGGAAAATTCGCCTTTATCAATCCGGTGACTACATCAACAGAGGGGCGTTGAGTGGCGATAATTAAATGAATTCCCACAGCCCTGGCCATTTGAGCTAATCGAATCAATAATGTTTCCACTTCTTTGGACGACATAATCATCAGGTCTGCAAATTCATCTATCACTATAACAATATAGGGCAGAGGCTCTACCTTTCCCTCAGCATCTGAAGTCTGGTTTCTGCTTGCCTGTGAATTCATCTCAAGATTGAATTGGTCGATATTTCTCACTCCTTTTTCAGCCAAAATCCTGTAACGATTTTCCATCTCCATTGTAGCCCAACGCAAAGCATTAGCTGCCTCTTTGGGATTTACCACCACCGGGGTCAAAAGATGAGGAATATCATTGTAAATCCCCAATTCCAACATTTTTGGATCAATCATAATAAATTTTACACTGTCAGCTGAAGCATTAAATAATAAGCTACAAATAATCGCATTGATAGAAACACTTTTCCCTGCTCCTGTTGCTCCGGCAACTAATAAATGCGGCATTTTCGCTAAGTCAGTGACATAGGGAATACCTTCAATATCTTTCCCTAAGGCCAGCGTAAGTTTAGACTTAGAGGCGGTGTACTGCTCTGATTCAAGGATCTCTCGCAGATACACTTTCTGTCGGCTTTGATTGGGGATCTCCAACCCAATGACGCTTTTCCCGGGGACCGGTGCGACAATACGCACTGATAATGCTTTCATAGCTAAAGCTATATCATCAGATAAATTGGAAACCTTGGAGATCTTGATCCCTGGTGCGGGTTCAAACTCATATCTTGTAACAACCGGACCCGGCAAAATTTGAACCACTTTTCCTTGGACACCGAAATCCAGTAATTTTTCTGTTAATTTTTGAGCGCTTTCCTGCATAGTAGTCTTATTCTCAAAATAATTCTTCTTTTCTTCTTTCTCCAATAAAGTTATAGGAGGGAGTGGGTCCTTGGCAGCTTCTGCCAATTTTTCTAATTCTTTTTCCTCCTCTACCTGTTTTTTATCCCTTTTCCTTTTTTTCTTTTTACTACTTGAAGGAGAGGAAGAAAAAGGTTTGATAATTTTATCTTCAGTCAATATTTTTTTATCCCCCGAATACCTCAAATGAAACAGGTAATGTCTAATCTTCTCTGCTTCATGCCGCACAAAAGAAGCAACGTCCGTGAGGGAAACTCTGGCCATGAGCATTATTGAAATTACAATTGCAGTAAGAAGAATAATTAAGGTACCTGGAACATTAAAATATGAAACAAGATAGGTAGAGATGATTTTATCACCCAATATCCCCCCATAGGGAAAACTTTTAAAAAGTTTATATTGAGAACTTACCGTGTAAAGAAAAAATATTCCACATGTTGAT
Source organism: Pseudomonadota bacterium (assembly GCA_030605265.1). Lineage (GTDB taxonomy): Bacteria > SZUA-182 > SZUA-182 > DTGQ01 > DTGQ01 > JAUWIR01. The sequence continues at coordinate 13,400 of JAUWIR010000016.1, forward strand.
CCGATTAATACAATCGTGCCAATAAACTGTGACAGTATGTATGGCCATGTATAAAGTTTAAATTGAGACCACCCCATTAAAATAAAGAGAAAGGGGACCAAAAAGGCCATACATCCCAAACAAGAGAGAATAGGGTCAGCTACATAGGCCCCTATCTTGCCTCCCAAATTCTTCACTACTTTAGTTTCCACTTTATGATTATAGGAAGGATCTTTAGGATCATAAGAAAGGAGACTGAGCATAAGAAATAGGGCCCCGGCAAAAAAAATGACCCCCACAATTTCACGAATAATTTTATTTTTAAGCAGTTCCAACATTTTCTCCTAGGATACCGATTTATAAAAACCTTTTTGTTTCAAGTATATATTTTTCTACAACCTTTTGTAAAGAATGAAATGTTTACGATAATTCAAAAGCATAGGAATTTTCATTTTATTTATGCGGCTTATCAGCTAGTAAAGACTGCTTATAAGCTGATAAAAAAACAGCACAACAGCTCAACAGCTTAACGGCTGTATTTCAACAACTTAATTTAATTGATCATAAACGACTTGAATAATAAATTCAAATATATTAATATATTTGATTTACTAAATAAATTGGTAGGGATCTTTTTTTAACATAGATCAAGGAGAGGAAGGCAATGTCAAAAAATCTCGGGCATGAAAAGGAAACATTTTTTTGCCTTGGTATAGACATTGGCTCAATAAGTGTTAATTTTGCACTCCTGGATCATAATCGGACCATCATAAAAACCTCCTACCATCGCCTTAGAGGACAACCCATTCTAAAAACCCTTAAGGTCCTGGAAACCGAATTCCTTCAATACCTCTCCACCAATCATCTTTGTCTCTCCTTCACTGGAAGTGGAGGGAAAATTCTCAGCCAGGTATTACAAGCCCCTTTTATTAATGAAATCATAGCCCAAATGAAGGCTGTAGTGTTACTTCATCCGGAGGCAAAAACTATTATAGAAATAGGGGGTGAAGATTCCAAACTTATTCTTCTCGATAAAAACCCTTCCCTAAATTCTGCCTACCTTAAAGATTTTTCCATGAACAGTATGTGTGCCGCAGGTACAGGCTCTTTTTTGGACCAACAAGCCTCACGCCTTGGCATTTCAATTGAGCAGGAATTCGGGGACCTAGCCATAAGGTCCCAAAACCCTGCTCGTATAGCCGGGAGATGTACTGTTTTTGCCAAATCCGACATGATCCACCTGCAACAGGAAGCCACCCCTGATATAGATATCATAGCAGGGCTTTGTTATGCTGTTGCTCGCAATTTTAAAGGTAGTATTGGTAAAGGGAAAAAAATCCAAAAACCTATCGTCTTTCAAGGGGGGGTTGCGGCCAATCTTGGTATGGTGAAGGCCTTTGAAAATATTTTATCCCTTTCCCCGGGAGAACTAATTATCCCAAGATATTATAACTGCATGGGAGCGCTTGGAGCGGCTTTAACTCATATTGAAAATCCCACCTTTTTGCAAGGATCACCTATAATTGAAAAAATACACCATTTTCTTAAACAAAAGAAACATAAAGCCACCATTCTTTCTCCCTTAATGGGTAGCAATCTTACGCCTAGTGAAAAAGAAAAAAAGAACAATACCTTTGGTCACTATAATCCTTCGACAATAACCGGTTATCTAGGAGTTGATATTGGCTCTATCAGCACTAACTTGGTCATCATCGATGATCATAACAATCTTTTAGCCAAACGATATTTAATGACTGCCGGTCGGCCAATAGAAGCTGTGCGCAGGGGGTTAAAGGAAATATACCTGGAAATAGGCGACAAGGTGACTATTTGTGGATCTGGAACAACCGGGTCCGGTCGTTATTTAATAGGGGACTTTATTGGCGCCGATATTGTCAAAAATGAAATTACCGCTCAGGCCCAGGCTGCTTTTTCTATTGACCCTCGTGTGGATACTATTTTTGAAATCGGCGGGCAAGATTCAAAGTTTATCAGACTTGACCATGGTGTTGTGGTAGATTTTGAAATGAACAAAGTATGTGCTGCCGGGACAGGCTCTTTTCTTGAAGAACAGGCCGAAAAGCTGGGAATAAACATTAAAAAGGAATTCCAAAACGCTGCCTTTGCCTCACCATTTCCTATTAAACTGGGGGAAAGATGTACGGTTTTTATCGAATCCGACCTCATTCACCATCAACAAAATGGGGCCAAAAAGGAAAATTTAATTGCAGGACTTTGCTATTCAATTGTATACAATTACTTAAACCGCGTTGTCGGAGGAAAAAAAATCGGAAAACACATCTTCTTTCAAGGTGGGGTGGCTACAAACCAAGCCGTTGTGGCTGCTTTTAAGCAGGTTTTACAAAAAGAAATTATCGTCCCCCCGGATCACGAGGTCACTGGTGCCATTGGGGTAGCTATTCTTGCTCTCAAAGAAAAAATGGGGAGTAAAAGTCATTTTAAAGGATTTGATTTATATAAACGGAAGTATCAGGTTCAAAGTTTCGAATGTAAAAAATGTGCTAATTATTGCCAAATCAGAAAAATCATTATCGACCGGGATAATCCTTTATTCTATGGAAGCAGATGTGACCGATATGATCAGAAAAAAATAACCTACCCTGCGTCACCTATTCCGGATCTTTTTTCTTATCGAGCACAAGAACTCTATCGCTCTTATCTTCCCTCCTATTCGAGTAATTCACCTGGAAAAAAAAAGATGGGAATTCCTCTCTGCCTATTCTTTTACGAACTACTCCCTTTTTGGCAAACCTATTTTGAAGCCTTAGAATTTGAGGTGGTTCTTTCCTCACCCACCAACAAAACCATCATTATGCAGGGAGTTCAAACATCGGTAGCAGATACTTGCTTTCCCATAAAAATCTCCTACGGTCATATCCTTGATCTTCTGCAAAAGGATGTTGATTATCTTTTTCTGCCCAGCATCATTTCAATGCCCTCAAACCCCAATGAAGCTGGAGAGAGCCTTAACTGCCCTTACGTGCAAACAATCCCCTATACAATCTCCGCCACCTTAAATTTGGAAAAAAGCAGCCCAAAACTGCTCCGCCCTGTTATTTATTTTAAAGAAGAAAAAAGACACCTTGAAAAAAGCCTAATCAAACTTGGTCGATCTCTCGGCAAATCTGCAAATTCCGTTTTAAAAGCCCTTCATTTCGCCTTTCACGCTCAATCCTCTTTCTATAAAACCTTACAGAATAAAGGCAACACCATTATCAAAAATCTTTCTCAATACGAAAAGGTCCTTGTTCTTATCAGTCGTCCTTATAATGGATTGGATAGCGGCCTTAATCTTGAAATACCAAAAATTTTTAGAGATATGGGCATTCTTTTAATGCCGATAGATTTTTTACCTTTTGACAATCCTTCAATACATGCTGAATATCCCAATATGTATTGGAGATACGGGCAACGAATTTTAGCTGCGGCTCATTTAATTAAACAGCTTCCAAATTGTCACCCAGTCTATCTTACTAATTTCTCTTGTGGCCCTGATTCTTTTATCACTCAATTTTTTCAAAAAATTATGAAGGATAAACCTTTTCTGCAAATCGAAATTGATGAACATAGCGCCGGGGCCGGCATTATTACCCGCTGTGAAGCATTCATTGATAGCCTTGCCAGGCGTGGAGCCACTTCATCCGAAAAAAAAATGAAACAAAAGAAATCCGCTTCCTCTACAGGCCCCAAAACCCCCAGAGCAATCTCACCGGAGCATACTATTTATATTCCGCATATGTCAGAGCATGCCCACGCCATTTGTTCAGCCTTCCGCTCTCAAGGGATTACGGCAGAAGTAATGCCGGAATCCGATGAAAAAACAGTTACTCATGGGCGAGTATATACCTGTGGGAAAGAATGTTACCCCTTTATTGTTACTACCGGAGACATGATAAAGCTCGTTAAATCTCCCGAATTCAATCCACAAAAAAGCGCTTTTTTTATGCCGTCAGGCGATGGCCCGTGCCGATTCGGACAATATAATCGGTTTCAAAGGATAGTTCTTAATGAATTAGGATTATCTATGGTGCCCATCTTTGCACCAACCCAGGGGCCAACATTCTATAAAGAATTGGGGATAGCCGGGAAAAATTTTACACGCCAAGCTTGGCAAGGAATTGTGGTTATTGATCTTCTTAAAAAATGGCTTTACCAAAATCGGCCCTTTGCCCAAAAAAAAGAAGATGCTGATAAAATATTTCAAAAATGTATAAAAATGTTGTGCACCACTATAGAAAACAATCAGCCAATTTTTCCTATACTTTTTACAATACGACGACAATTATCAACCTTAAAAACGAATCCCAAAAGCCCAAAGCCTATTATCGGCATTGTAGGGGAAATTTTCGTTCGATCCAATCGTTTTAGCAATAAAGAATTAATTCGACAAATTGAAA
>JAUWIR010000524.1 GCA_030605265.1 Pseudomonadota bacterium
ATACATTCAATACATTCAATACATTCAATACATTCAATACATTCAATACATCAGATTGATTTTTCCAATTCTATGTGTCATTCTCATGAGGAGGTTTTGAGCTTGGAACAATTCTGTGAATTTTTTCAAAGTCCCATAATGTAATGAAAATATGAATAAAACCAAAAATAAAACCAACGATATCATTAAAATCATTTTAAATAAGTATCCAGGGGTACAAGCAATTTATCTTTTTGGTTCATATGAAACGCCGGATGAGCAGTTGGAAAGTGATGTGGATATTGCTATTCTTTTTTCGCCGCAACAATCTAAAGAGATTGGTTCCCTGGTGATGAGTGATCTTGTTTTAGAATTGGAAACTGTGTTACATAAAAAGGTTGATTTAATAAATTTACGAACAGTAAATACTGTTTTTCAAAAAGAGATAGTTACTAATACTCGCCGGATTTATTGCCAAGATGAATATGCTGCAGATGAATTTGAGATGCTGGTTTTTTCGAAATATCAGAAATTAGAGGAAGAGAGGAAAGAGATTATTGAGGCAATTTTGAAAAGTGGGAGGATCTTAAATATATGAATGATATTGTTCTTAATAAAAAAGAGAGTATAGAGCGATGTATTAAACAAATTTATAGCTATTATCAATTATCCTCTGAAAAAACCTTTGATGAGGATTATTTAAAACAAGATGCGATTGCCCTTAATATGCAGAGGGCCTGTGAACAAGCAATAGATCTTGCCAATTATGTGATAAAAACAAAGAAGCTTGGATTGCCTAAAGAAAGCAAAGAAAGTTTTAGAATTCTTGCCAAAGAAAAAATTATTCCGGAAAAACTCGCCACCAATCTTGAGAAGATGGTTGGGTTTAGAAACGTACTTGTCCATGAATATCAAAAGCTTGATATAAATTTGATGGTTGAGGTCATTGAGAACCACCTAGGAGAGCTTATAGATTTTACCAATTTTCTTCTTAAAGAATTTAGTTGACTTTAATCATCAAGGTGGCAAAAAGGGCTTTGGCCGTAAAGGTATTCACCTTGGGATCATGAATATTCCCCTTTCTTCCTTCTACGGCATATAATGATAATCCTTTCAGCGCATAGATCAAAAGATCCTGAAGAGCTGCTACCTCAGGTTGCTTCCCACATACGCCTGCTACAGTACACCCTTGTCCTTTCGCTGTTTGCTCGCATTGATAACAAAACATTTGTTTTCTCCTTTCCCTTTAAAAAGCATACATAAAGTTATTTTTATCCTTCTTAGGCGATTAGTATCTTAATTTCAAATTTAGCTTTTCCTTCAAAAAAAAACACTAAGGGATTTTTCACTTTTCATTTTTCATTTTTCATTTCTTAGGATACCTCTCTTTTAGGTATTTTACATTTAACAGTAATCCTGAAAAAATAGTAAATAGCGCGACACTGCCCACGATTATTAAGGGCTTGCTCCACGATGCGCCCAAACTTATTCGTTTTCTCATTAAATTGATTCCTGTGTTTATCCAGATTATCCCTCCAAAATAGGTAAAACATTGCAAAAAAATTAATACCCATTGTTTCTTTATCAGCAATAAAAAAGGGGCTAAAAGACAAAATAAGGTGATGATAGGGTTTCCACTTCTCAGAAAATGGGCCCCCATAAGCAGGCAAGAAAGCGTCAAGGGAATGATTGTAAAAATCATCTCTATTCCCCCTCCCCCTCTTCTAAAATCTTGGTTGCCTTAGTGGGTTTTGGTGTTTTTATTACTAAAAATCGAAAAAGAATATGGCCGTTATTGAGAAGGCGATGAGGAATATTCGCCGGACTTTCAATAAGCATATCCGAAGATACCGCCAGACTCTCCTCTCCTATCTCTACTGTGCCGTTTCCCTCCAGAATATAAAAGCAGACATCCACAGGGGTGATATGTTTTTTAAGCTTTTCGCCCGGCAAAAGAGTAATATGGCTAATAATCGCATGCTCGCTGTCATGGAGTTTACGAGCGCTTACCCCATGAGGATTTTTCATATCAGCAACACTATCATAACGAATGACTTTGATCATAATAATACCCTCCTTTTATATGGTGGTGAAAATTGTATCCTTTATAAAAAATAGTATAATAAGAATAAAGGATTAATTCCTTGACTTAAGTCAAAACTGATTATTTTTTTCATAATTTGCTCTTCATCATTAATCATTTGAATTTATAATATCATTCCAAGAAAAAAATTACTTTGACTTAAATCAAAATGAATGATATTTTTTCTCATCAAGAGATTCGGTCATGAAGACTATCATAGAGCTGTTTAAATTTTAAAACCCCAATAAAAAAGTAAAAATTCTCTACTATGAACTTAATCAAAAATTTATCCCTGATCCCACTTTTTGAAGGGCTTCCAAAGGACCAGTATGAAACTTTATCTACTATTGTGACGGACCAGGTTTTTGACCGAGGCAGGCTCATATTTTCTGAAGGAGAAGAAGGTTCCGGTTTTTATATAGTTATCTCAGGGAAGGTAAAGATTTTTAAAATCTCTTTTGAAGGAAAAGAGCAAATTCTTCATATTTTGGGGCCAAAGGAGCCCTTTGGAGAGGTCTCGGTTTTTACAGGAAAAAAGTTCCCAGCCTATGCAGAAACCATTGAAAAAAGTCGCCTCTTTTTTTTCTCCCGTGAAGCTTTTACAAATACTGTCCGGAAAAATCCTCTTATCGCTATGAACATGTTGGCTGTTCTTTCCTACCGGTTAAGAAAATTTACCCTCATGATCGATAGCCTCTCTTTAAAAGAAGTTCCTGGAAGATTGGCAGCCTATCTTTTATATCTCAATGAGCAAAAAAAAGAAGATAATCATATTGAATTGGAAATTACCAAGGGGCAAATAGCCGGCATTATAGGCACTATTCCTGAAACCCTTTCATTCATTCTCACGAAAATGGACAAACAGGGTTTCATCCATTCAGACGGCCGCATTATTACACTTACGGATATCCAAGGGCTAACAGAATTAGCTGATGGGGAAAGACGTCTTTAGATAGCCGTCATGCAACAAAGATAAAAACTGACGACCACGGATTGCAAAGTGCCTTTTCTAAAAATAAATAGGGAGCTTATCAAGGATCTTATACACAATTCCTGAATATATTTTATCCAAAGTCAAATCTGAGGCCCTTCTGACCGATCTCAAGGGCTGCCTACCCTTATCCAAGCATTAAAATTTTTTCTCTAAAAAAACATAAGTGAGATATTAATAGTAACGCCAAATAAAAATATTTCAAATTAATATGATTTAAATTTTTTTAAAAAATATGCTTATTTATTATCAAAATAAATTAGAAGAAAGAAATAATTATTTCACTAGCTCAATTCTAAATGGGGGATATTCAATTAGCTCAACCTAAGTGTCTATAACCGCCTGAATTTATAATAGTTATGCTGGCTTTTGATATAGAAAACGAAACATGGTAAAAGGTTTATAATCAAGCAGATAGTCTTTGTATGGTTGAGCTAATTGAATAACCCCCTTCTAAATAACTTTAATTTAATAATAATTAATAAATTTACCGTTATTTTTACAAAAGCTGAGATAAAAAAAATTACCCTTCTGATGATGGAAGTGCCCTGCTGCTCAGGATTGGCCGGGATTATTGAAAAAGCCTTGCATGCTGCCGGGAAAAAGGTCC
>JAUWIR010000396.1 GCA_030605265.1 Pseudomonadota bacterium
CATGTAATTTGTTTTACCCCATTGTCTGTGGTTGCCCCACATTTTGGGTTCACCCCCAACCGTAGGGGCAATCCCTTGTGGTTGCCCTGCCTGGGTGTCCCGCCTTACGTTGGTAGCCCAAATCTATTATTTTCCCTTAAATACACGGTCAAAAAGAGTGTCTACATATTTAAGGTGATAGCTAAGATCAAAACAAGCAGAAAGCTCCTCTTTGGAAAGATACTTTTGTATATCCGAGTCTTTTTGTAACAAATCAAAAAACTCCTCTTCTCCCTGCCAGGTTTTCATGGCATTGCGCTGGACCACTTGATAAGCATCCTCTCGAGATATTCCCTTGGCTATCAATTCCAGTAATACCCGCTGAGAAAAAATTAACCCCTTAGTCAACCAGAGGTTCTTTTTCATACGTTCAGGGTAAACCAAAAGATTTTTTATCAGTTTTTTCATTTTATTCAGCATATAATTCAGCAAAATCGTACTATCAGGAGCAATAATTCTCTCAACAGAAGAATGGCTTATGTCCCTTTCATGCCATAAGGCTACATTTTCCAATGAAGCCATTGCATTTGAGCGCAATAGTCGAGCGAGCCCGCACATTTGCTCTGAAACCACAGGGTTCCTTTTATGGGGCATAGCTGAGGAACCCTTCTGTCCTTTGGTAAAAACCTCTTCAGCCTCCAGCACCTCAGTTCTTTGCAGATGCCTGATTTCAACGGCCATTTTTTCAATACCGGCGCCAATAATGGCCAGGGTGGAAAAAAATTCGGCATGCCGGTCTCTTTGAATGATCTGAGTAGAAAGAGGGGCTGGTTTCAAGCCGGCTTTTTTACAAACATACGCTTCTATTTCCGGTGGAACATTGGCAAAGGTACCCACTGCACCAGAGATTTTCCCTACTGCAATAGTCTCTTTAGCTTTTTCTAATCGTTGCAGGTTCCTTTTCATCTCTTCATACCACAGGGCTAATTTTAGGCCAAAGGTTATTGGTTCTGCGTGTATTCCGTGTGAACGTCCAATCATCACTGTGGATTTATGCTCATGGGCTTTTTGAGCTAAAATATCCATTAATTCTTTTACATCCTGAAGTAAAATATCTGTCGCTTCCACCAACAAAAGGGCCAGTGAACTGTCCAGAACGTCGGAAGAGGTAAGCCCCATGTGTAAATAATGACCCATTTCACCAACATTTTCGGCTACAGCGGTAACAAAGGCAATAACATCATGTTTAACCTCTTGCTCAATTTCATCAATCCGGGAAACAGTAAACCGGGCTTTTCTTTTTATTTCCTCAACCGCCCCCTGCGGTATCCGGCCAAGCTGCGCCCAAGCTTCACAGCTCCAGATCTCAATTTTTAACCAGGCGTTAAATAAATTTTCGCGTTCCCAGATTTTTCCCATCTGAGGAAGTGTGTACCGCTCTATCAACTAAAATCACCCCTTCCCTTTTTAATCTGCCAATCGGCTTCTATTATATTCCAAAAGGAATGTAAACATAACAATTTTTTTTAGAAATTATAAATTTTTTTAAATCTGCTGAGAAGGGCCTATGAAATGGTCCATATCTTTTTGCTAATTTTTTTTTAATTTAAACTTCAATCATTGCCCCAATCCGGTTCTGGCTGGCAATACTCAAATTGACGGTTAGGTCATCCCTTTCTTGTATAACCTGCATAGCTGTTTGATGGGCTATGGCTGAATGATTATTCTGTTCGCTCAGATGCGCCAAAACAACATTTTTTAAATCCTGATGCAGCAACTCCCGAAGAAGACACTGAGAATCCTCATTTGATAAATGTCCAAATTCACCTCGTATTCTCTGTTTCAACCACCATGGATAGGGCCCACTCAAAAGCATTTCAGGGTCGTGATTCGATTCTAAAATGAGGGTATGGGATTCTTTCAGCATCTCTTTTACCAATGAAGTGGGTCTTCCCAAATCAGTGGCAATTCCTAATTTTCGATCCTTTAAATACAAACAGAAAAATACCGGATCAGCAGCATCATGTAACACGGAAAAAGGCTCTATAAGTATATCCTGCAGTTTGAATCTGCTGTTTGTCTCAAAAATTTCGAATTGTATTTTCTTTCCCAACTTATCACTGGCTGCTTTCAGGGTAGCTTCATTCAAATAGATGGGCACTTTATATCTTCTGGCAATAACACCTGCAGATCGAAGATGGTCTGTATGTTCATGAGAAATCAAAATTCCGCTAAGCTCAGAAGGATCTACTGATAACTTCTCCAGGCCGTCTACAATCTTCTTGGTACTCAACCCTGCGTCAATCAAAAGGCGAACCTTTTGAGAACAAACAAAAATTGAATTACCCGCACTCCCACTTCCCAGCACACAAACCTGAAAACTAATACTTTCTCCTTTCCACTATTTAAGACAATTCCTTTAGTTCTTCTATAAGGCAGTTTCAAAAGGTCTAATAAATTGGAAATAATAAAATAGATTGCCTGCCGGACAAAGAATTATGATTAGGAGGATGGTTATAATGAATATAAAATATTCATACTCTTAATCGTAATCATATCTACCTTACAAGGATTGAATTTGCTTATTTAACAAGACAAGAACAGGAAACTAGATACCCGTGTGCCCGAATCCACGGCCTGAACGCTCAGTATCGGATAATTCCTCAACTACTTCAAAACAGCCTGTATATACTCTTTGAATGGTCATTTGGGCAATACGGTCCCCTCTAGTGATAAAAAAGGGACCTTTCCCGTGGTTCACAACGATTACCCGCACTTCTCCACGATAATCAGCATCTATTGTTCCGGGACTATTCATGAGGCTAATACCACAGCGTAAAGATAATCCGCTACGAGGTCGAATTTGAGCTTCAAAACCAAGGGGAAGGGCCATGGAAAAACCGGTTGGTATGGCCACCCAATCTCCAGGCAAGACCTCAACCTGCTCTTTTACTGCTGCATAAAGGTCCATACCCGCAGCCCATTCACTCATATATGCAGGGAGTGGAACATCTTCACAGCCTGGTATTTTTTTAATCTTAATTTGAACTTTTTCCATCTTCTTTTCCTTAACTACACTTGTAACGTAAAGTCAAAATGAAAATTGCAAAATTATTTATGTAATTACCTAATTTTTAGACAGGATAGACAGGATAACAGGAGTGACAAAATAATTTTTAATCCTGTCTATCATTAAAATAACTCTTTAACTTTACGAGTTTACTTTTTCCAAAATGAAGTATCAAGCCTACTGGTTTTCTCGTTGCCAAAAGGGAATTACCTAATTGTGCTTCAGAGTCCGTGCCTGCCAGGTGCTGCACTTTCAAAAAAAGGCCAAGCCCTATTTTAGGATAAACACGATATCCTACCCAATGATTTGTCTTTCAATTCTCTATATTCCATATACAATTAATCAGGTTGTGATAAATATTTTTGATTACCTGAATTTACATCATATTTATCCTGATATCCTGTCAAAATATTTTTTTAAGTGAATAAAATTTGCATTACTTAGGTGGCCAATCCTGTCCCTTTATCTCACCAAGAGAGGTTAGACTATACTTTTTGGGGCCGAAAAGCTTTCGTGCCAATTCACGCAGATTTTCTGAAGTTACGGACTCTATTTGTGATAAAATTTCATTAAAAGAAAAATTACGGCCAAAATACATTTCTTGCCGGGCCAATTTACTCATACGGTTAGCTGTGCTCTCCAAGCCAAGCATTAAATTCCCCTTTAATTGATTTTTGGCATTTTGGAGCTCTTCCTCGGATACTTTTTCATCCTGCAGTATGGTTAATTCTTCCAATATTACACTAACTGCATCCTTTAATGATTCCGGACAAGTACCGGCATAAATGGAAACCAAGCCTGTATCCTGAAAAGCACTAAAGGAGGAAAATACTGCATAGGCCAACCCTCTTTGTTCCCGGATCTTTTGAAATAGTCGGGAACTCATACCTCCACCCAAAATGGCGTTCATCAAATATCCGGAAAAACGTAATTCATGGTTCTGAGGAAGCCCTTCAATGAGCATACAGATGTGAATCTGTTCTAATTTGCGGGGAAAATGAAGAATTTGATGATGGGCTGTTGGAGGGGCCCAGGAGATTGATTGGCCATTTTTGGGTCTCAGGGAAAACAAATTTTTCTCTTGGAGCAGATCAAAAATATAATCATGGTCCAGATTACCTGCCGCAGCTACAATCATCTGGCCGGGTAAAAAATTATTCTGAAAATATGCTTCAAGGTCATTTTTGGTGAACCCCCGAACATTTTCTCTAGAACCAATTATTGATCGTCCCATGGCCTGCTGAGGCCAAAACTGTTGAATACACATATCATGCACATATTCATCAGGAGTATCTTCAATCATCTTGATTTCCTCAAGGATAACTTTTCTCTCTCGCTCAACTTCCTGTTCAGAAAAAAGAGAATTTTTTAGCTGATCGGTGAGAATATCAAGAGCTTTTGGAAGATGTTCATCTAATACTGTAGCCAAAAGGCAGGTATACTCTTTACTGGTAAAGGCATCAAGGTGACCGCCCAATGAATCTATTTCTTTGGCAATATCATAGGCACTTCTTGACCCGGTACCTTTAAAGAGCATGTGTTCAATAAAATGGCTAATACCGCTTTCTTCAGATTTCTCAATTCTCGATCCGCCGAGGAGCCAAAAACCAATGCAAACAGATCGTACCGAGGGGATATGCTCCGTGACTAAACGAATACCATTCTCAAGGGTACCTTTTCGGATAGGCTCTAATTTCATCCCCTATCCCCACTCGGCCTCTCTTCCCTTTCTTTTTTCTCATCTAATAATGCCTTGCGGCTTAATTTAACTTTTCCCTGTCGGTCAATTTCTATAACTTTTACCATAACC
>JAUWIR010000535.1 GCA_030605265.1 Pseudomonadota bacterium
ATTTCTCGATGGAAAACCATACCTGTTCCCTGTAAGAAAACAGCCAAACCAAGGTGAGACTTTGGTTCGTAAAACAATTCTTTCTCAATGATATTACCAACCGATTCAGCATAACTAATAGGATTATCATCTATATTAGAGCCGGTAAAATTAGTTTGAATTACTTTATCTCCCCCTGCCAGGCAGTGAGAAAATATTTGTAAGGCGCCAGGTTCAAGTCGACAATCTGCATCAAGAATCACCACTGCATCGTAATTTCCGGAAAGGACCTTCGGCAGGGCCCAGGCTAAAGCAAAGCCTTTTCCCTTTTCTTCTTCATTGGATCTTTCAAGGCAAGTTACACCATACTCTCTGGTAATTTGTGCAGTTTGATCAGTACAATTATCTGCAACTACAAATATTTCATATTGATTGGAGGGGTAATCAAGTTGGGTGCAGGATTCTAAACTATTTTCTATGGCTTTTTCTTCATTATGTGCCGGAATAACAATAGCGAAATTGTGTAAAGTTAATCCTGTTATCCTCTTTTTTTTCAGTCTCGTTATTAGAGCAAAACAAGCCAGAAGAAGATTATAGAAGCATACTAAAAAGGCAAAAACAAGCAGAACTATTGTTACACTTTGGATGAGCATTTATTTGAATATTTTCAACCTGTGCAATTGACTATTTTTACCATGAAAACACATTTTGAGAAATAGTCTTTACTGAAAAAGTCAGAGTTTTCATCCTCAGGGGTGAAAAAAACTTTTCATGAGTGTTTAGACAGGATAACAGGATTTACAAGATAATGTTTAATCCTGTCTATCATTTATAATAACTCTTTAACTTTACTCTTGATCTCAACTTTATTTTCTACAAAAGTATCAAGCCCACTGGTTTCCTCGTTGCCACAAGGTAATAAATTCATTTACAATCTCATTTTCCGAGTAGACTGTTATGGGTTCTTCTTGTAGTTCCGCATTAAGGCCTCATTTACACAATTCTATAAGCATACATTTCTATTCCATGTAACCTCACCCGGATCTTTTTGATTAACTGGATTTAAATCATGTTTATCCTGTTATCCTGTCAAATATTTTTTTACTTTAGAGAATCTAAAAATCTAATTGCACAGATTGAATGTTTTTAACGAAAAATTATTCAGGTATATAAAGAGGAAGATGATCAGCCATAAGATTGATAAAACTAACTTGTCTTTCTAAAGTATCCGGCAAATTATCATTTACTTCCATATCAACCCTTACCAAGGCCCCATCGGATCGGCGTTTGGTTAAGGCATCCCAGATAAGATAAAACTTATTCATATATTCATTGGCATAAATCCGGCCTCTTCCCTGGTACCACCATAAAAAAAGTTGCTCTTGTTTTCCGCTTTTCATTAAATAAAGATTGATGGGAACAGTAGAACCCTTTAAAGGTAATAAATATTCCTCATTCCTTATCTTTTCCCATCCTGAGCCGAGTAAACATTGACGGGGAGAATGGATTTGTTTTCCTTCTCTTTGATGTTGAAAATATCCTAAATATAATCCGAGAGTATTCCCTTTTGAATCTTTATATGAGCGCATTAAATAGTCATCTACATTCAACACGGCCATTGAGTTTTCACCAATAGATTGTTCATCAACCAGGGTCCAATCTCCAATGCTTTCAGGGAATTCATCAAATAATTGTCGAGGCATGCTGACCGAAGGTTTAGATACACTATGGTTTAGCATAATAGCTGAAATTAATACTATAATTGTTATGATAAATCGCCGCATGAAAATCAAGCCGTTTTTGAGATACTCATTTTAGAAAAGATAAAATTTAATCCGAATAATACCAAAAGAGCGATAATAAAAGTAAAATATCCTGCACAATCATGAAAAAATCCATGGGCAACAGAGCTTCCATAATTATGGACTAAAATTCCTGTAATAGTCACCCGAAAAATATTGACCATTATGGCTATTGGAAAACATGATAAAACCATAATAACCCTTTGCCATAGACTCTTTCTCATTATATAAGCAAAAACAGTCCCTAGGGCCAATAAAGAAATAAGAGATCTGATACCACTGCAGGCTTCGGCCACTTCCAGTGAAGTATTGGCTAGATTTAAAATATTTCCTTCCCTGAAGACCGGGATACCACACCAATAGATCGCTGCTGCGGCAATTTTAGAGGCTAAAAGTTGCATAGGGAAGGTAATTTTTACCAATAAAATCGAGGGAATCGGAATCATGAAAACTAAGAAAGACAAAGGGAAAAAGAGTAACTTCACATGTAACCATCCTAAAAGAAAAAGAACCAGACCAAAAATAATTACCGGAAAAGAAATCCTCATGGTAAAACTCTCTGAGCTTATGTTCCCTATTATTAAGAGAGCCGTACCAAATAGAATAAGACCAAGACCACTATTTTGAGGTCTGATTACTGCTTTTTCCAATTTATCCCGATGTTCCCAGATAAAATAAAGACTTATCAAAGGAACTAAAAATCCATGGGAAAAATCCGGAAGATGGAGCCAATCATAAAATAAAGATTTAAAAACGGAAAAGTACAGAAACCCTAAACACAAAAGGAGCATACTGAGTTGAATAATTACTTTAGGTCTGATTATGCAGCAAAATAACTTCATAAACTGTTTCAAGCAATCCTGGCCCAAGTTCTTTATGAATTGCCAAAAATCAATAACTATTTTTCCTATTTGGTTTTCATTCATATTCTTGGCGATCTTGGCGACTTTGCGAGATTCATTTTCCAGTAAGTGTGTCCCGCCTTAGACGGATAGTCGTAATGGAGAAGCAAAGGTCTTAGCAAAAAATTGGCTGATAGAAGAAAATTGATAATCCGATAGTAATTTTTGAAACCTGTCTTCTGTTTTATCTATATTTAAATATGTTCTAAACTGAGATAACTTTCTTGCTCCATAAATTCTGGGAATTTGCGCATCAAGTTCCCAGGGGTGAATATAAAAAATAAAAGATTTTTTTTCTTTATTATTAATTATTTGAGTAAAAGACTTGGTCAAAAAATAGGGATAAAGACGAAAATATCCTCCCCCGGAGGCTGCAAAATTATAACCAAAGAATTTGATGGTATTAAGAGGAAATTCAACAAGAGAAGAAGAGTTCCTTTCAAATTTTTCAATACTCTTTATTACCGGTACTTTATGCTTTAGCTCCCAAATAAAGGGAAAACGGGGAGCGGAAGATAATCCATAAGTGTCGTGTCGTATTGGAAATACACTGGAGTCATAATGAAAGCCTTCTTCAATAATTATTGGTAGAGCCCATAATGTTTCTTGAGTAATAGAAAACGAAGGGGCCCGATAACCAATGACCTTTTCCCCAATGATGTCCTCCAATATTGCTTTCGCTTTTCTAATATCTTCTCTGAATTCCTCCGGAGTTTGATGAAATATGCATTGGTGAGAATATCCGTGAGAGGCTACTTCATGTCCCCTGCGCAAAATTTCTTTTACCAAACCTGGATAACGTTCGGCAATCCAGCCTAAAACAAAAAAGGTTGCTCGTTTCTCTTTCTGTTCTAAAAGATCTAAGATGCCATACGTATTTTTTTCTACTCTTGGTTCATA
>JAUWIR010000247.1 GCA_030605265.1 Pseudomonadota bacterium
CAGTTGCTCCTTTAAATGGTAGCGAAGACCCTCTGAACCTAAGAGACGGAACTTAGTAAAATACCCCTTTTTTTGGATTTATTGGGTTCTGAAGAGAACACTGATCATAGCCCGTGAACGGTTACGAAAAATCAATCATCTGGCTTTCGGGAGTTCGGCGTGTGGGGAAGACATTTCTTTGTCAAAGCCTTTCTCATGCTGAATATTTCGATTGTGAACTTCCTCGGACAAGAAGAATGTTGGAAGACCCTGAAGGATTTCTTGATTCTGTCAAGGGAAAACAAATTATCTTAGATGAAATCCATCGTTTATCAAATCCATCGGAATTATTAAAGATTGCCGCAGATTATTACCCCACCACTCAAATCCTGGCTACCGGATCATCTACTTTAGGCGCCTCTGCTAAGTTTAAAGATACACTAACGGGGAGAAAAAGAGAACTGTGGCTTACTCCTATGAATTTATATGATTTGAATGATTTTAGTAATACCGATCTCTCGTATCGTTTTTTACGAGGAGGATTGCCGCCATTTTTCATGTCACCTAAATTTCCTGAGAGAGACTTTCAAGAATGGACCGATGCCTATTGGGCAAAAGACATTCAAGAGCTTTTTCGCCTTGAGCGGCACTATTCATTTCAAAAATTCTTTGAACTTCTCATGGCGCAAAGTGGAGGTATTTTTGAAGCAACAAGATTTTCGAAAATATGCGAAGTAAGTCGCACAACAATATCAAATTATCTTAAAGTGCTTGAGGTTACATTTGTTGTTCACCTAATTCGCCCTTTTAGTACACATCGTGGAACAGAAATTGTATCCGCGCCTAAGGTTTATGGATTTGATACGGGTTTTGTCTGTTACCATCGCGGTATTAATGCATTACGATTGGAGGATTATGGGCTCCTTTGGGAACATATCGTTTTAAACGAAATTCAGGCTGAATTGCAGACAAGAGATATCTATTATTGGAGAGATAAGCGAGGTCATGAAATCGATTTTATACTCAAAGAGCGAGGGACAAATACTCTTACTATTATTGAGTGTAAGTGGAAATCGAGCAAGGATGATATTACTGATAGAAACCTAAAGGCTTTTTTGAAACGATATCCTAAATCAAATGTATTTATTGTTTCTTCAGATGTAAAAAAAACATATCATAAAAAATTTGATACAACTTATATTTCTGTTGTATCTCTGCCTACCCTTATTGAAATGATTAAACCAATTACTACAGTTTTCATTTAAGGTAGCTATACCTTCAGCCACAATTTGAGGTCAGTCTGGGATTATTCCGGAAGGCCCAGGCTGTGTCTCTGGTTTCAATTTCAGTGAGCTGCCGGGGGCCTATGGCCTTTTGAGCAGCATAAAACAGGGGTTCGTGCTACTATTGATGCAAAACTTACGCGGCTATTGAGGGCAAAGGCCCTCCCATTTATTTTGCCTGGCCTTATTATCTACCACATTTTACAAGATGGGATAATAGAAAGAAAAACCGCATGTCTTAACAAGCCTAAAGATATTCACACCATTGGATATTTGAAAGTGCATGTTTGTGGATATTTTTTGCTAAAATTTACGAAATAGAAATATTGCTTACTTATTCTTCTGCGCAATAAGTTTTTATCATCTTAAAAAAAGATCAGGTTGATCCATATTTAATAACATCAGCTTTAGTTACAGCTATGTAAACAATAAGCGTTCATTATACATAGACAAGCCTTTTTTAAAATAAATTCTAGGGAGGTAAATTATGGTCTCTCAGACTAATCCAATATCCAATCCTATGATAGTGCTTAGAGAAGAATTTGATGACTGGGCCATTCTTTTTGATCCGGATTCAGGTGATGCCTTTGGACTCGACCCGGTTGGTGTATTTATATGGAAGAAGCTTGATGGGCGGCATACTCTTGAAGATATTAAGAAAGAGGTTTGTGTAGCTTGTAGAAATGTTCCCTCTGAAGCAGGAGATCATATTAAAGAATTTGTCGAGGACCTTACAAAGAATGGGTTGGCGGGCTATGAGATATGATCCTGTGAAGGTAATGAGAACACCGAAATCAGTCGAGTTGTCAATAACAAACAAGTGTAATTTGAGATGTACTTATTGCTCAAATTTCACTAGTGCGGGAGATGTTGATTATGATCTGCCCAAAGAAGAATGGCTGCAATTTTTCAAAAAGTTGAATCAATGCTCTGTGATGGATGTTACTTTGGGTGGAGGCGAACCATTCTGCAGGGAGGACTTAAAAGATATTATTAAAGGTATCATTAGGAGCCGGATGCGTTTCTGCATCCTTAGTAATGGCACGCTTATTACTAAGGATATGGCAGCCTTTTTGGCCTCGACAAAGCGCTGTAACTATGTACAAATTTCTATAGATGGCTCAAATCCGAAAACTCATGATATCTGCAGAGGGAAGGGTAATTTTTTCAAGGCTGTCGAGGGGATTCGCACTCTTAAAAAGTATAGGCTCCCTGTTTCAGTACGAGTTACCATACATAAATACAATATAGGAGATCTTACAGAAATCACCAGTTTTCTTTTAGAAGATCTTGGGCTCTCCGGTTTTTCCACCAACTCTGCTAGCTATATGGGGCTTTGCCGATATAATGT
The DNA here is from genome assembly GCA_030605265.1 of Pseudomonadota bacterium. Classification (GTDB taxonomy): domain Bacteria; phylum SZUA-182; class SZUA-182; order DTGQ01; family DTGQ01; genus JAUWIR01. The sequence goes on from JAUWIR010000247.1 coordinate 2,614, forward strand.
GGACAAGGTCCAACTTTCTGTTGAAGAACGTTCTTTAGCTATGGAAACCTTACTTCATCTTAAGAAGAAATATAATGGCCGAATTAATGCCGCCGCAGGACCACTGGCAGAAGCAGAGAAATGGGCTGAAATGGAAAAGGCCCGCCTGGAAGGTAGCCCGGCTATGAAGGGGCGTGGATATTTGGCTGCTTGTGGTGGCGTAATGCGAAAGCTAGGGGTGCGATCGGATGGGGTAATGGTTCCATGTACCCAGATGAGTCACCTTGAGCTTGGCCGAATCAATAAAGATAACCTCATAGAGGTTTGGCAAAATCATCCTGAACTAATTAGACTCCGAAAGCGACAGAGTATCCCCTTAAATGATTTTGAATTTTGTAGAGATTGTGCCTACATACCTTATTGTACAGGCAACTGCCCGGCGCTGGCTTACACTATTTTAGGCGAAGATAATCATCCAAGCCCGGATAGTTGCTTAAAAAGATTTCTTGAAGAGGGAGGGAGGTTACCCGCAAATAATCCCTCATTCTGTGGCATAAATTAAGGGGTGATAATAGGAAGAAATATAAGAGGTGTAAATGAGAGTTTTTTAAGAAGGGTATTATTTTTGGAACAAAGACCTATAACTATGAATTATATGGGTGCTAGTATGAAACCTACTCTGAGCCCGGGGGACGGGCTTAAAGTAGTTCCATACAAGCATGAAAAGATACGTAAGGGGGATGTAGTTGTTTTTCTCCCTCATGGAAAAGAGGATTATGTTGTCCATCGGGTTATTTCAGTAAAACCACAATCCATAAAAACCAGAGGGGATAATAACAAGGGATCGGACCCTTGGATATTGCAGCCTGATGATATCATCGGGCGTGTTCTTTTTGTTCAAAGGGGAAAAAGGACCAAATGGATCTTCGGTGGCTTAAGGGGTAGAATAGTCGCCTTAAGCCATAGAGTAAAAAAGTTGATTAAGAAAAAAATCGTAAGAGCAATCCACCCGACATATTCTTATCTTGTCAAATCGGGTTATTTTAGATATTTAGGCAATCATTTGGTGAAAACCCGTGTAATTTTTTTCAGGCAACCAGAAGGTTCAGAGTTACAATTACTATTAGGCAGACGGGTAATAGGCCGACGTCTCCCGGGAGAGCGCTATTGGCGATTACGGCCACCCTTTAATCTTTTTGTGGATAAGGACTCCCTACCTGATAAGTTAACCAATGGTAAATCAAATTAATTATAAGGAATCATCTTTATTACAAGATAGAATCGCTTTTTCCACAAACGAGGTTCGCATTCTAAAGATTGATCACCAAATCATATGATGTACTAGGAGGAAAGCAAACTTTTTCTATATAATGATTCATCGTAATTCTTTATCTTTATTCTCCCATTTTCAAGAGCAAAAATCTTTGATGAGATATTGGTAACTGACATCCGGTGTGTAATCATCAGTATGGTCCTTTTTTTTTGAGAGAGTTCTTTTATCGAATTTTTTAATCCTAATTCCGTATCCGGGTCAAGCGCTGAAGTCGGTTCATCAAATATGAGCAGGGGCGTATCTTTTAAGAAAGCGCGGGCGATGGAAATTCTTTGTTTTTGGCCTGCAGACAATTTCATTCCCCTCTCACCCACCACTGTCTGATACCCTTCGGGTAACTTTTCAATATTTTGGTGGATATTTGCCTTTTTAGCGGCCTGGATCACCGCAGGCAACATTACTGACGGTTTACCATATTTTATATTATTTTCTATAGTATCATTGAAGAGAAAGACATCCTGGGAAACAAAACCAATCTGTTCTCTTAACCACCGCGTATCTATATCTTTCAAATTGTAATCATCCAAATAAATATTCCCTGATTGGGGAAGAATAAACTTAATCAAAAGACTAATCAAAGTAGTCTTCCCGGCTCCACTTGCTCCTGTAAGGGCAATAATTTCCCCGGGGTGTATGGTAAAGCTTATATCAGTAAGAACAGGCTTGTCTTTATTATAATAAAACGACACATTCGCAAAGCGGATTTCCCCTCGTATTTTTTCCGGTCTGATCTGGTGTTCGTCGATTTTATTATCTATGAATTCCGGGACAACATTAAACATCTCTATCAATCTTTCCATACCAGTAAATACATTTTGAAGCGTTAAAAAAGTATTGGAAAAACTCTGGGCCAATCCCGACAGATATACAACATAGGATATCAAAGCTGTCATATCACCAATGGTCATGCACCCTTTTTGTATTTCGTGGACACTAAGCCACGCAATCAGCAAAAGCATGGCAGATTTGGATGCTGTCATCGATTGATTGGCTAATGAATTGAGTAATGTTGAGGTTATTCGGGTATGAAAAAGGTCCCGAATTTTTGCTGAAAGCTTGGCAACTTCTCTTTTTTCAGAAACATGGGTCTTTATCACCTCAACACCTGAAATCATTTCTTGCATATCTTTTGATATTTCCGCATTTTTTTCAGCTTCTTTCCAGCTTATTACTCTTACTTTTGTACCCAAAAAATAGTTTACAATCCCCCACGTAGGGATAAGGCTAATAAAGATAAGAGAAACTCTACTATTTAATGAAAAAAGTATGGGTCAACCGTATTTGATGTGGCAATTACCCCGTCAACCGGAATTGGTGTGGTCAATAAAATCAAGAAGTTATGTAAAAATAATGCTAAATTATATAACCTTTGAATATCAGTGTATGAATAAAAATTGAATCCACCAGATTTTGCGATAACCACTTGTAATAATAAGCAAAAAAGGGAAAATATAACCTTATTTCACCACACCAATTACGGTTGACCCAAAAGTATTCCAAAGCTGAAAAGAAAATACAATGAATTGGTCAATAGCTGAGGAACTGCCTGTGAAAAAAAATATTGTAATAGACTCACATCATAAGAAACCCTGGCCATGAGATAGCCTACTTGTTTTTCTTTTAAAATTGACAAGGGAAACCTTAGGATATGATCAAATAAAACAGTTTGTATGTTAAAGGTGATTTCCTCCTGGAATTTAAGCGATAATATTCTTTGAATGATTTTTATTAATCCTACTACTATTCCGGTAATCAGAATGAGGAGTATGACAAGATTCAATGAACTCAATACATATTTCAGGAGAGGAGTGAAGGCGGTAAGATGAAGAGATTTTAAGAAATTTTCAATTTCATGGAGCCCCTTTTTCATTATGATAAAATCGATAAACACTTTGCTGCTTAAAGGCAGCAAAGAACCTAAACCTGTAAGAATAACCATTAAAATGATACTAATGATACCTATTTTCCATAATGGTGTAACAAAGCGTGAAAAAAATAAAATATCCCTGTACTGAAAATGGCTTTCAGGAGGTTCAGGCTTTATTAATGCTTCTGATAGATATTTTAAGGCTTTTTTTAAAAACATATGCTACGCATGTTTGTGGGGTCAGCCCTTGACATTGGACATCTTATCCGACTAGCTGTTATTGCAAAGATTTCCTAGGTCAAGGAGGAACCCAATATGTTTTATAAATATCCCCAATGGTAAAGATGTCCAATGTCAAGGGCAGACCCCTCGAGAGTATCTTCAATATCTTTGCTACGATATTGTCTTTTTTATATATCGCCATGATCGCACAAACCAACTCCACCAATACCGAAAGTACAGAAAGAGAACATACCTTGTAGCGGAATGAGTATATTTTTGGCGCATGAAATCAGGATGAGGGAAAAGAATCCTAAGAGATATCAAAATTTTTTTAATGGGTGAGGAAGAATGTGCCAGACAAAGCTTCCAATAAATATCCGGCCTGTCATGCCTTTGCAAAGTATTTTTAATGGCCGCCCTTTCAACTTCAGCCGGCTTGGGCCAAGAGGAAAAATTCTCAAACCCCTTTGGTAATTGAAGATTAGTCCACATTTGGGCAATTGTGAATGATTGTTCTACTGCTAGTCGTGCCCCCCACTGAGCGCATCTTTTTTGCAACTGTATCCAATCATCCGGAACATGCAGGCCCCGGGCGAGTAAGGCTATATCGTAAACCCAGTTCAAGCGCATATCCTTAGGGTGTGCCATTATTAAGTGAAGGGCGGAATGAATGAAAGTATCAACTAGGTTTAGGGTTTCGTAAGAAAGAATTGGTGTTTCGACTTTCACTGCTCGAAGGAAAAGGTCCTCGATGGTATTACCACGTTCATTTCCTAAAAAAACATGCTGGGCCCAGTGAAGTTCGACACAATAAATATGCTTTGATTTCCTACGAGGTAGAAACATTTCCTCACAATGAAAATCCTTGAAGC
>JAUWIR010000596.1 GCA_030605265.1 Pseudomonadota bacterium
CCGCGTATAAGTATTTCTTTTAATTCTTTTCCTGTCATTACAAAAGCAGTTTGTCCTACCAATCCAAAAGATACTGTACTTATAGCTTTGCCCATTGCTTCTGCACATGCATGATTTCTTACTTTTTCAACAAATGCTACATTACCCCATTCATCAACGCTAGACATAGGATACAATTTCTTCCCACTTAATGAAGCGGTGGTCTGAGTGATTTCAGGAATTGCCCTTCCGGCATAATCGCCATCTACTACCTTTTTGCCTAGTCTAGCAGCAGCATCTATAGGAGCAGGTGTATTAATTCCTCCAAGTTCTATAGGAACAATAGCGTCAATTTCTTTCCCGATAAATTTTTCTAAGTATTTCACTGCTTCTGGAAGTACCCTTTCAATCTCTGGTTCTATGAGATCCATTTTTCTCATTTTTTCTTTGATTTCTGGTGTATGCGGAGCTATTGAGCCCATATAAAAACATGTACATACGGTTGCGTCATCAGCCAGTTCATCAACATCAATTATTTCTATCTTACCAACATCCTGCAAAGTTTGTTTTAAGAATTTTAGTCCTTTTTCAGAATCTCCTCCACCCCCAGTACCGAAGAAGGTTACCCCTCTTACAAGATCTTCTACCTCTTGCATCTTGGTTATTACTTTTGACATTATTAAAAACTCCTTTCTTATTTAATTTATTTTTTAAACAAAATATTAATAGGTATCAATTATATTATTAAATAGGCCACCCTCGATTTACCGGGCTTCTATTTAAAATTTAGCTAAACAAAGTCAAGGGTTAGGAACTTAGCTTGGCCACGCATGGGGCTGGCCTATTTTCTAGTAAACTTTGCTTTTTAAAGACTTGCTCCAATTACCCCCAAATTGGGGCAAATCTTGCCTCACCCCCCAGCCATAAAAAAAACTGCCATACTCTTTACATTCGTATTCCAATATCATCTTACCTCTCCTTTATTTGTTTCTTTAGCTTTTTCTTTTTAGCCTGATAGAACTGGGAAAGCTCTTTATTAAATGTCTCTTCATCAAGGTCCAAAATATCAACAATCTTTTTAATATGGTTCTTAGAAGGAACAAGCCCTCCTGTCTCAAACTGAGAAATATTAACCTGGGAGACTCCTATCAGGAAAGCCATATCCACTTAGGTCAGTCCCTTTTCCCATCCAATTGTTCTAATTCCATATTAGTTAACGCTGCTGCTTTTTTTAAAATTGCAAAAGCGCGAATAACTTTGATAGGCATAGAATCTTTCCCAATTTTAAAATTTTGAAAACTTCTCTGAGTTTGTGTTCCCCATAATTTATCTTTAAGAACTTTAATCTCTCTTAAACTATCTTTCTCGATTCTATATTCCATATATTTTCATTCCTTAATTATTATATTTTTTCGCCAAACAAATATGATATTTTTCCATAAAAATAATTTTTTACTCTATTTATTTTATTATATTTTAAATTATTTCGGAGTCTATTTAAATTATTTTCATAATTTGCCTTTTAAATCTCTACTCTATTTTCTTAGCATTACATCTAATATAGCCTGGTCTGTAGCAATCATCCCGGGATCACACAAATAGCCTAAATTCTTAAATAATTGTTTAAAGTCGGGATCTACAATACCATCGGTATTATTAATGATTGCACCTTTTAAAGAAAGCAATGCTGATTGGACCGCCCATCCTGAGGCAAGAGCCAATTTATGAGCACAACCGTTTTTGGCCCCATCACAGATGATACCGGAAATTGAACCCACCATATTGTAGAGTGCGCCTAAAATTTGTTCTTTAATCCCATCTAACATATAAACAACACCGGCACTTGCTCCTATTCCCGCAGCCACACCGCAACCGCACATAGCCGACAGCACTCCCGTGTACGATTTTATAAAGAAAGTAATCAAATTGGATAAGGCTAGCGACCTGATCAATTTTTCTTGGGACAAATTCCTTTTTTCGGCAACAGCGGCACTTGTCAAAAAGACTGTAATCCCATGATTTCCACTTCCAGCTGTACTCATCACCGGAAGCCTACTACCGGACATCCTTGCCTCTGAAGCAGCAGCGCAAAGGACCTGTGCACAGGTAATCATATTATCCGCCATGAGACCTTCATGGATCATATCATTCATGATCTTTCCTACACCCAACTTTAATGCTAAGCCTTCGCGGGCTATTGCCATATTCATTTTGATACCATCATCTAAAAACATTATTTCAGAAAGTGGGATTTCATTGCTGAATTGCAAAAAATCTTCCAGAGTATAGTCTTGAATCAAATGATTAGGGGTATTGGTTTTCTTCTTTTTTCTTATGAATGGGGTAAACTGAGTAGCAAGGTCGGTTTTTTCAATGCTCGCGATATTTAGATGGCTTTCTAAGATATTTACTCTGATTTTTTCTTTATCCGTGAAGATAATGACTTCTATATCAAGTCCTGTAGAATCTTTTTTTAAGGCCAATTCGATCTTTTTCTCTTTGATGAGTTGTTTGGCTTTTGCGATATCTTCATCGGTGATATTTACTATCACTCTCAATTTTTTTCGGACATCTCCTGCAATAAATCCAAAGGCTGCGGCAAATACCAACCCTTTTTCCGTTGTGCCGGGAATGGTTACCATTAAGCTATTTTTATAGATATTTGAATCCACTTGAATATAAATCGATTCCAGGTGGCCTTCAATTTGCTCCTTAGCCGCGGCAACTGCATAAGCCACTGCAATAGGCTCGGTACATCCTGTGGCCGGAGTAATCCCTTCTTTTAGTAATTTAAGCAACTCTTTTTGACTTTCTTTCAATGTATTTTCTCTCCAAAAATATAATTAAAATATTTTCAATCTAAACTAATCACAAAAAGCAATGGCTTCAATTTCTATATCCGCATCTTTAGGAAGACGGGATACTTCCACACAGCTTCTGGCAGGAAATTGACCAGTGAAGTATTCACCATAGATCTTATTAATCCGGGAAAAATTATTCATATCCTTAAGGAAGATGGTTGTTTTTACTACATTCTCCATACCAACCGAGTAAGATTCTAAAACTGCCTTTA
>JAUWIR010000641.1 GCA_030605265.1 Pseudomonadota bacterium
AGCATATTTAAAAAAGCGCTTCCCTTCTCAATCGTCTTATTTTGATTGACAAGGATTTTTATTATGGAGAATCCCTTCAGCTTACGTCTTTTGAATCCCTTACGACTTTTTCAGTTTATTTGGCATCTTCCCAATTTCCTCAAACTTTTCTATCGTCTCTTTCGTGATCCCCGAGTTCCCATATATCTGAAATTATCATTAATTGGGGGGGATACTTTATGTAGTTAGCCCTGTTGATTTTTTACCTGATCTCCTTCTTCCCTTCATCGGCGGATTTGATGATTTGTTGATCATCATCATAGTAGGTAAAATCTTCTTATCAAATTCACCTCAGGAAGTGGTTTTAGAACATGTGGCCCGAATCGATTTGGAAAAACAATTAAAAAAGAAAGGGAAATAGCCATAAATGAAAATTGCCTTAGTATTCGGGGGAGGGGCTGCCCGGGGACTAGCACATATAGGGGTATTAAAAGTATTCGAAAAGGAAAATTTCCCCATCCCTTTAATTGTTGGAACAAGTGTAGGGGCTGTAATAGGGGGCCTTTATGCGCTTGAACCGAATGCGGAAAAATTAGAGGACTTTATCCTGCAATATCTTAGCAGTGAAGTTTTCAAAAAATTGAAAATTGATTTTTTTCTTCAACAAAATGACCAAAAAGAAAAACCTCGACGGCGGTTTTTACCCCCAATATCAAGTTTTTTAGAAAAAGGCATCTTTTTTGGACGATCTTTAACCAGACTTTCCTTTGTTTCCCCGGAAATAATTCGGGAGAACAGCCATTACCTTTTTGGAGATTCTCAATTTAAAGACAGTAAGATCCCGGTTTATTTCACGGCCACAAATATGAAATCCGGAAAAGAGCAAATTTTAGAACAAGGCTTGATGAGAGAGGCCGCTGCAGCCTCGTGCGCTATTCCCTCTATTTTACCCCCTATTTATATTGATGGGAAGCCCTTTGTTGATGGAGGGTGTATAAGCTTAGTCCCTATTTGTGCCTCGCGCAAATTAGGCGCTGATTTTATTATTGCTTGTAATGTAAGCAAAGATAAAATCAATAGCGTTTTCCCCCTCAACAATGGATTTGACGTGGCTGTGCGCGCTTATGAAATAACCTTGTTTTCCTTGCGCTTACAACAGCTTCAAGATGCAGACATCCTTATTTCGCCTAAAGTAGGCGAAGTTAATTGGGCTGATTTTGCCAAAGCCAAAGAGTGCATACAGAAGGGAGAAGAGGCTGCTAAAAAGGCATTAAAAGAATTTTGGAAGAAAAAATTGTTTAAACAAATAAAAAAATTGTTTCTCCTTGGCCCCAAGCAACCATATACATAAAAGAATAAAATTTTATATACTGGGCAAAAGAACCAAGAAGCCCCCAACAAACGTCCAGGATAAACTCATTAGAAGTAGCTCAATATAATTCAAAAAGGCTATAGTTTGATCAGGTACTGTTGAGATTATACCCTCTTTAATAAGAGAGCTTTCGATACTTCGAATATCCTTTTTTACTATTTTAAACCTGCACGGTATTATATATAAGCCTGATAGGCAGATGATAAGGCCAATAAGTATTTTTATTTTTTTCCCCATAATAATAACCCCACTGTAACTATTATAAATTTAGATCCTGACTCGCTAAATTATTTTGCAATAATGAGGCCAAAGACAAAAATAGCCTTGAAAATTTTATCGAACCTCTAAATTTTTCGACTTTGAACTTGAGAACCATAAGCCCTGAATTCTTTGAGTCCAGACCCTTTGAACGGTCAGACCCTTTGAACGGTTACAATTTTTTTTAATCATCTAATGAATTGCAAGAAAAAAATTGTCAAATAAAGAAGGCTTTTAAAAAAAATATCCTCAGTGTTGATGGCTATCCGTCAAGAGGCTGGGCATTCTTATTAGAAAATGAATCTCACAAAGGCGCAAAGATCGCCAAGAATATGAATGAAAACCAAATAGGAAAAATAGTTATTGATTCTTGTATAGCAATTCATAAAGAACTTGGACCAGGATTGCTTGAAACAGTTTATGAAATTATTTTGCTGCATAGACTTAAGGAACGGGGATTGAAATCTGACGGCAGGTCCCAATACCTATTGAAATTGAATATCAAGAAATTAAATTTGATGAAAGATTTCGGGCTGATATTGTAATTAAGGAAAAATTTATTCTTGAGTTGAAGTCGATTGAGACTGTTAACAATGCACACAAGAAACAGTTGTTAACCTATCTTATACTTACCGGGCTGAAATTGGAATATTTGGAGCTATTTTAAGTAAAAGGGACATTATGTCAATTTAAAAAATTCAGATTTTACTTTTATTTTTATACCTCTTATTGTTAAACCCTCCACTTTGGCCATTTTGGCACTTTCCTGCTCCATGGAAAATCAAGGAGTTAGCTTAGGTGATTTGCAATTATAACAAATCACCTCCATTTATTGGGGGTACAAATGATACCATTCCAGACTATATCTAATTATTTCAATAACTTAAGCGAAAGA
>JAUWIR010000538.1 GCA_030605265.1 Pseudomonadota bacterium
CTGCCGTATAATCCCCCTGAGCCGTAACTACTAAGCCCGTATAAACTCCCTCCTAACATTCCTCCTAACCCATACATACTACCCAGCCCGCCGGAAAGCCCGCTTAGGCCGTATAAACTGCTGCCAAGGCCGCTTAAACCATATAAACTACCTCCTCCAAGCGCGCTGGAACCATAATAGCCTCCGGTATATCCTGAGAGGTATCCTGACCCGAAACCATAATAGGCCTTGTAACCGTTGTTCAGGGGAGAAGTCGTATAATAGGCCTCGCCCGGGCTAGTAAAAATAAATGTTAAACAACAAATTAAGAAAATTTTCAATGGAAATTTCCAAGGATTTTTTTTCATGCGTTTTCCTTCCTTCAATCCTGCCCTGATTAACAGGGCGATTTTCGTTAAAGGTTGCCATGGATTAATACATGCCGTAGAGGCCACCCATCATGCCGCCATACATGCCCCCATAGAGACTGCTCATGCCGGAGAGACCGCCATACAAACCACCATAGAGACTGCTCATTCCGGAGAGGCCGCCATAAAGGCCACCATAACCTCCGGATAAACCATAACTTCCCAAACCTGAACCATAATAAGCGTTTGCCTTACCTACATTTGTAAAAAAGCAAAAACAAAAGAATAAACAGACAGCAAATATTACCTTCATTTTTGATAACATAATAGCTACTCCTAACCCTTCAATTGTATGAATTTTAACTATTTAAATCCTTAATAAAAAAAAATGAAAAAAAAGGTTATTTATGTTTTTTTATCACCTCCCTAACCTTAACTTATTTACAAACTTTACATAAAGTTTGGCTGGGTTTATGTCTTTTTACTCTTTACTGCTCATAGCCTCCTTTCTTGATTTTAGAAAAAATCATAAAAGAAAAAAGTAAACGGCAATTGAAAGTCCCAAGCAAAATTCAAAGGGGGACTTAGGATAACTGACGGATAAATAAAATTAAATAAAGGGCTATAGAAAATTTGATCCCAAGAGTTCTCGATATAGGCAGTTGCAGTTCGTGTGAGAGGAAATAGAGAAAAAGCCCCTGCATTTATAACTTCACTTGTTATGAAATTAAGAGGTTGAGTAAGTAGATTCAAGGGAATTAGTGAATATGGTGTAATTAATGGACTTATGGGTTGGATGGGCTGCAATGGTAGTAAGGAGCCTGCTATTGTAGCTGCCGGAGTGGGGAAAACTGATTGAATTGCATTGAATGCATTGATTAATCCCCATCCATAGTCCTGGTCCCAACCCACAGTTCCAAGGTCTATAGCAGTTGTCTCTAAAGTAGCCTTTAATAGATCAGGTTTTAACAGTCCGCCGGCCACTGATTGAATCAAGGCGGCAACACCTGACGCATGAGCGGCTGCACAGGATGTGCCTTGATAAAGAGCAAACTCGAATAAAGAGTAATTAGTACCATCATGGGTTTGTTGGCAAATACCGTCCGGGTGCCCGTCAAGGTTTTGATCTACTGAAAGGTCCCCTCCGGGAGCGCATATATCTAAATCTGCCCCGTAGTTGGCATAAAACGGACGAGTTTGATCGTATCGAACAGCCCCAACACAGATACAATTAGGATAAGAGGAGGGATAATGCAAGGCGCTGGAAGCGCTATTTCCTGCTGAAGAAATGACCGTTACTCCATTCAGATAAGCATAATTCACAGCTTCTTCAAGGGTGAGGGAGGCAGTGTAGGTACCAAAACTCATATTAATAATTTGAGCTCCATTATTTACTGCATAATAAATCCCGTCGGCAATATCGCTGATAAGACCATTGCTGGAGCCGTCAAGCACTTTCACCGGCATAATCGTACATCCATGGGCTATTCCGGCAACCCCAAGCAGATTATTAGTGCTCTGAGCAATAGTGCCGGCAATGTGGGTCCCATGTCCGTTGTCATCGTCTGCAAAAGCATCGTCATTCACAAAATCCCATCCCGGTATAAAAATGGTATTGGCAAAGTCAGGGGCCAAGGCATAGATTCCATTATTTTCATAGGCTATCCCGGTATCGATAACGGCTACTAAAATATTTTCTCCTATTGAAATATCCCAAGCCGACTCCATATTAATCATTGATAAATTCCATTGGTAGATATAATAAGGATCATTCGGAATGAGCTCGGCTTGGGCAAAATAGTTTGGTTCTGCATAAGCAATTAAGGGATCTTGATTAAGTAGGGCAAGAAAATCAAAGAGATTCCCTGAAGGAATTATCAATCTCTGGGTGCCGTTCCTGATATTTTCCTCAAGGCGCCTAATCCCGAATTTTGATAAAAGTGCATTAATTTGAGCAATTGGAGCGCCAGGGATGGTTTTTATAATAATTTCATTTGGGGCGATGTTCCCGAGATTTAGAGAACGAAAATGTGCAGGTACAATTCTGTTTGAAATCAATTGTGCCTGAGAGGGTGTGGAGGAAATAATGTTTTGCAATAATATAAGTAATAGGAAACTAAACAATTTTTTTTGATTAAGCCCGATAATAGATTTTAAGGGTACTATTTTCATATTTCCTCTAAAAAGTATATTCATTTAATATTTTTAAAAATGTTTCATCAAGGTATTCAATGAATTACCTTGAAAATTTTTTTATTTATAATTTTTTAGCACATCTGTTCCTCCTCAGAAAAGCATACAAAATGCCAGAAAGACCTTTTTCTGATGGAGAAAATAACTATTCCTCATTTTCATAACTAATTGATTGTATTTATTAAGCGATATTGGAGAGAGTAGTGATAGGATTTATATAACAATATAACAGGGGACAGGTTAAAAGAGTCCTTTTTCTCTGTAATGACAAAAATAATAGGGGGGAGGCCTCCTAATGTTAAATTTTTTAATGTGTTACGGAAGAAGCATAAAAAATATGTCATTTTCATTATTTATATAGAACAAATAGGAGGCAAAAGGAGGGCATGATCAGTATCTTTATTGGAAGTATGGGGTCAGGCCTTGAATTATCATCTTTAAGATGAAATTTTGGCATCCTTCATTAGCCGGTTTATACTTTTTAATTCACCAAGACTGAAAAGTAGGGCATGGTTCAAATTTGTTATTATAATTAACTTATCTCTCGCAAAGGCGCAAAGGGCGCAAAGTTAAAAGCTTATAAAACACTTTGCGAGCTTTACGCCTTTGCGATAACATTAGTTTTTAACTCTAACACTATGCAGTGCTATTCAGCATACTCAAGAGAAAAATTTCGGCTCAAATTGATGCTGAGTCAGCTGTAGCAGGCACTGATGGCATTTGATTCCAGACACGTCCTTCAAGTAATCGCCCGGATCGTTTTTTATTGACTCCTCCCCATTGTTTAAAGAAAAAAGGAATTTCTTCCTCATTGCACTGATCACGAATGCCAACCACCCAGGATTTTTGCATAACACGGGCCCGTGGCCCGGACTCCCCGCCAACAATGACCCAGTTAACTCCTTGCAAGTCAAGTTTGGGCAGGGGGCCCAGGAGAGGTTCAATCGATAAAAATTTGATGTGCGCACCTGTTCGGCGCAGATGGTCTATACGA
>JAUWIR010000414.1 GCA_030605265.1 Pseudomonadota bacterium
TATATTAGAAAATTCCATGTCCCTAAGGGGAAATCGCGGGTTTTTCGGTATCCCGCTAATCAAAAACCAACCTGGAGGTGCTTGAGGTGGCGCAATTTTCAGGGTGAAGAATAAGCTGCCTCCGAATTACTACCATTTAGCTGCTAGGCTTGTGCTATCAGTTATGATAGAGAAGGGGTTGTTACCCATTATTGAAGCAAGTGATACTGCCAAACAAGCGCTTCGCCAAAAGCCGCTCAGCGCCAGTGAGCGCGGGTATGCCATTAAAATAGCTGAGAGGTGGAAATACAATGAAAACGATTGAAAAAAAATTGGTCTTAAAGTGGTTAATACTATTTAATCTCATACTCATTGTTTTATATCTTATGTCAAATTATATTTTCATGGTTCCTTTATGTATGATTAGACGTTTGTTTGATTTAAATGGCGAAGCCAACATTCCTACTTGGTTTTCCAGCACTCAGTTATTTTCTCTTTTTGTTCTTTCAATAATTTATTCGATACAGATTGAAAACGAGCACCTTCGCCGCTTTTATTTTTTAATTGGCCTTGTATTTCTTTTCTTTTCAGCAGACGAGACATCGATGATACATGAAGGTATTACCTTCCATTTTAGTAAATTATCAATCCATTCGTTTTTTCCTGATGCTCATGGAATGTGGATATTGGTTTATCCTATAATACTAATTATATTAGGCTGTATATTTTGGAAAGGACTATTAGCTTTTTGGAATGAAAAAACCGGCAGAGCAATATTTATAATAGGTGCTGTTGTTTTTGTTGCCGGTGGTGTTGGTTTCGAAGTGTTTGGCTATTATTTGTCTTTCTATCAAAAAGCAGAACCCATGTTACATATAATTGAGGTAACTGCTGAGGAAAGTTTTGAATTATTAGGCCAATCACTGATGATTTATGCTCTATTGTCAAAGCTTTATTCCACGCATACCAATACTTCAAGTGGATAACCTTCTTTTGGGCATCACTGAAGGGAAAGCCGACGGTGACCAAAAAGCATATGGCCTGCATAAAAAAAGTAATTTTAACTGAGCCTCAAGAGTGGATTGGAAAACTTAAGGGGGAGAATGCTGACTTATTGCTGACTTAAAGAAGATAAGGGGTTAAGCCCTAAGACCTAACCCCTTGATTTAAATGGTGAGCCGTGTTGGATTCGAACCAACGACCCTCTGCTTAAAAGGCAGTATTTCCGAGTTTCCTGCCCTCCTCAACTTACAATAAGTTAATGAAATCATTAAAAATCGAGTTTGTATATTTTTTCTCATTTCTACCCATTTTTGTCAATTTTTGAAACTTTTTCTCACACAGATTCTCACACAGGATTCACCTTATCAGATCATTTCAATATCCCAAAAATGACCAATCATTAAAATCTTTTTACCATATTTGAAAATTAATATTTTTTATTGGAAAGAATATGAGAGCACCTCAATTTTAAGGGAATACCAATGTTCATCTCGGTGACGTATAATCGAAAAGAGTTGCGGATTATATCTGAAATGGTTGTGCATAAGTTGCGGATATTAATAACCGGGGGAATAATAAAATGCTAATTGGAAATGTTTCTCCCCTTGATTGGTGGGTTGCGGATTTATTATCCACCATGGCTATCCTTAGCCCATTCCCCCTTTTGGAGGCTCCAGGAAGCTTTTTACTTTGCTAATATCTTATAGCCCGCCTGTTCGAAGTGTTTATCATTAGTAAATGCATTTTTTATATTGAATGACTTCATGACCTCAAAGCTTGTACAATCTGTAATCCCCCAATCTTTATCCATACGGTTTTTATAGAGATGCCATGCTGATTGATAAAGCTCATCTGTTATTATAAAAATAATTACACTTGGGGAGGTTTCGATCCTGTTGATAAATTCGATAATAGCCTTTCTATTTTCAGATTTGCTCAAGGCGTTTATGGTCTCAACGAGGATATAATTGGTGGTTAACAGTTTAGCTTGTTGTTTTAGAAATTTATTGAGCAAATTTATACATACTTGGTGATAATTATCACTTTTGTTAATTATGGCGATCCAGGCAAAGCTATCAACAAAGATCTGATTATTCATCTTTTTTTGGCACTCCATAAAGATAGTGGTCATGATGCTCGGCCAAATCAGATATGCCGGTTTCAACAGCAATATCCTCAAGGTTCAAAAGGGATTCACTCCTTTCCTTAATTTCTTTTTTCTTTTTGTCACTTAAAATTCCCTCTTTCAGGTAGTGGATAATATCTAAAAGCTTGGGCATATCTTCATCCGGCAAGTCTCTTAATTCATCAATAATTCGTTTTTTATAGTTATGTTTAGTAGGCATTATTTTCGAGCCTCCTTATAAAAATGTTACTATTATGTAACAAATTCATGTTAATAAGTAATATCAGCATAATATACAATAAATAATGCGACATAATAAATTTTATCATAAACCACTGCGATTTAGAAAATCTATCCTTTAAATCCTCGGCCCTCATGCGTAAAGGCTTTTATTTCCTGGGAGAAAAGTAAGAAAAATGTTTTATGACCATTATTGCGTAATCGATTGGTAACAGCCCGAACCTCTTTTGTCTTTCCCGCACCCGCTTCTGCTAAAATAATGACAAGATGGAGATTAAAAAGGGCTCCCCATTTTTTTGTTTCCAATGATCCGAAAGCTATTGATACATCGTATCCGTCTTCATTAAATGTATAATCTTTCGGTATCTCCACGAATGAGCGGTTTAGCTCAACAAAAAACTTATCCATTTCGACATCTTTTCAAACTTTAGGTTTATTATAAGTAACGAGTCTTTGACCCAGAAGACTTGCCCTATGCCCACTTTTTGCCCCTAGAGACACTTTTTAGGATCATCCATTCACTAATTAAAGCTTCGCATTGCTGCCTGATTTAGCATAATAGATAACTCTAATTAATATTGATAGTAGAATTATATATTTAATTTTAGTTTATTCCAAGGATTAATATTATATTAAGGCCGCTCCTAAATACCTATGGATTGAAAAACTACAGAAATAAAAAACCTTGTCAAACGCTGTCAAGCCTTGCCATCCCTCTTTGACGGCAAATAAAAAATCTTAGTAAACTTTGAATAATTAGATTATTAAGTTGATAAGAGATTTTAAGAGAGGAGGGCACAAGGTATGGAAAAGGCGAAGGCATTTATCTCTGTAGGGCACTATCCTAAAAGGCCTGGGGCCGTCAATAATAAATTTGGCCTCATTGAGCACCAAGAAGCAAGAAAGATAGTGGATGCCTTATTTACAGAAATTATCCCACCAAAAACAATCTTCATTTATTCTTTGGTAAATTCCCTTCCCTTAAAGGAAAAGGTAAACTTCATTAACTCACAGGCAACCGAAGGATCTATTGCTATTGAAATCCATTTCAACGCCTGCAAACCGAATCAGGCTCAACTCAAGGAATAGAGACTCTCTATTTTCCTGGTTCAAAACAAGGGAAAATCCTTGCCGGTTGCATCCATGAGTCCCTCCTTGATGTATTACCGTTTCCGGATCGTGGTCTCAAAGAACGAAATAATCTGTATCTTCTGAAAGCCACTACTATCCCGGCGGTTATTGTCGAGGTCCTTTTCATCGACAATGATCAAGAAGCCTCCTATCTTTTTTACCCACGAGCACATCTTCTCATTGCCAAGGCACTTTTTAATGGAATTGAGAGATACATTGAGGGTCTCATTAGCCGGAAGGGGGAAAAAAGATAATGGGTACGGCGGTGAGGAAGAGTGATGAAGATGGAAATTCCAGTATTAACCATCAGGTTATTTCTAATATCCACCACGAAATCAACATCCTTAAAGAGTACAGCCAAAAGCATGAGCGGGTCCTCAATAAATTGGAAATATCTTTTGAACACCTAAACCGTGAGTTGATCAAAAGGGAAGCTGAAACACCATGGATCATCAAAGCTATTGAAGAGCCAACGAAAAAACCTCTCAGGTCTTTATTGATGTGATCAATAAAACCTATGGGAATAATCAGAGGCTTTTTAAAATTATCTTTGTTCTTCTGGGGGCCATTCTTATCCTCAGGTAGTAAGAATCATGATGGTAAGGGATAAAACTATTCCTTATTATGCTCGCAAAATCAGTGGCCCCAAAGATATAGCCAATATAGGCTTTGAGCTGTTTAATGGCGCAGATCGGGAATATCTGGCTGCTATTGTTCTCTCGGTAGATCACACCATTAATGCCGTCAATATTATTGCCCAAGGCAGCTTGGATACTGCCTGCTTTCATCCCAGAGAGGTCCTCAAACCCGCAATTTTAGCTAACGCTTCGTGTATCTGCCTGCTTCATAACCATCTTTGAACGTATTACCCAGCAGCGCGGATATTGCCGTCACTCGCAAGCTTATTAAAGCGGCCAATTTACTGCAAATTGAGATTCTTGACCATGTGATTGTTGCAGAGAACAAGTTCTACAGTATGAATGATCACGATTCCCGTATGTTTAGCCAAATTAGTTTTGATTAAAAGAGAAACACTTATTAGAAATACTTATTAAATTATCAGAGTTAAAACGATGCCTAAAGAGATAAAAGCTGAATATAGAAGCCATAAGACCAAAAAAGGTAAGGAGATTGAGGCCATTTACCTCAATGACAAGCTCTGGAGGCCCCTCTCCGGCTACTCCAGGATAAGGCGTGCCTTTGCCTCTCATATCATGGAACTTAAGGAATA
>JAUWIR010000229.1 GCA_030605265.1 Pseudomonadota bacterium
AGTAAAATTTCTGTCGGTGGCGCAGGCTCCATTATTTGTATAAAATAATCAAGGGGTAAGGTACTTACTACTTGCTCAATTGTTTATCCTTTTTTTTCCATTGATTTCTATAGCTTTAATTTGCCTATGGTTGTGTATAATTTTAGTAATTTTTGAATTTAACGAAATGTTGTCTTTTCCGCAAAATTCTCCCAACCTATTGGATATAGTGCCAATCCCCATGGTTGGGTAAAGAAAAGAACCCTCCAAATGTTGGGTTGTCTTTCTGCCTAAAAATGTTTCTTCAAGGAAAGACCTTAAATTTATTCCGTTTAATCGCTTCCCGGTAACTTTTTCCGAAAGTCTGCTGCAAGGAACTCCCCATAATTTTTTAGTATAATTTAATAAAAAAAGGTTGGCTAATGTTTTTCCATACATATATAGGGCAAAACTTTCAAAGTTGCCATTCGGTTTGCCCCGTAACCTTGAGTTCATTATCTCGAATCCGGCTTTAACAATAATAGACAATCCTATATTTTTTAATAAATTAAAAGGGGAAAGAGGAAAATCAATATATTTTCCTTTTGTATAGATTTGGCTGGGTATATTAACTCTATTTAAATCTTTTCCAAGAAGGTTTTTTATTTCTTCAGTCATTTCGTCGTCTTTATCATGAAATCGATGAGCCCCTGAATCAAATAAAAAATCTCCATGTTTTAGAGTACTACTATTTCCTCCTATCTGATTACTTGCCTCATAAATCGTAAAGAGTAATCCATTTTTTTTTGCATAATAGCCAACAGAAAGGCCGGATGGGCCTCCACCTAATACAGAAAAATGAGCGGGTTTAATCATTCCTTCAGCCTCTGTTATAATTTATTAATTCATTAATTCATTAATTCAGTAATTTATTGAAGTTACTGAAAGTATTGCAAATGATATACCAGAGGGATTCTGGATGAATATGTCAAATATTCAATGTGTTAGCTATATGTTGATAGAATGAAGGAATGTCATAAATTTTATTAAATTGCAATTTATGAAAATATTATCCGGCTAGCAAGACAACAATCATAAGCTGGCGTTTTTTTTTAAAGTTAAAATATTTAGAGCACTCCAATATTCTTTCTGTTAAAATTGTTTAAAAGGGATATCACATTTAAAGAAAAATCAAAGGGTTATTGGATTAGACTAGATAAAAAAAAGGACTGAAGATAGATAAATTGGAAGAGATAAATATGAAAGGCTTTAATCCATAAATAGAGGGAGGTTTGAAAATGACCTGTAAGTTAAATTATTCTGGCAAGTGAGGAGCTTTTTTGTGTTTAAAATTGATGTCCATTAGTCTGTTTTGATTTTTATTAACTAACTTTCCTGCTTTTATCAATAGGCCAAAGAGGTAACGTTTCATGCATCCTATACAAAATCTTAGTGAGGGTTCTTGAATCCGGCGGTTTAAATCGAGAATATTTTGACTTTTGTTTTCATAATTTTTTGGATGGACAATATTCAATATCGGTTTTTCCAATGATTTGAGTTTTTTTAGATTTATTTTCTTTTTAACCCCTTTTTCATTGACAAAAAGAAAAATATTCTGCCGGTACCACAATTCCACCTCATCATTTTCCCAAATAGCGCTTCTGAATACATCATAGCAGGTATAGTTATTAGATTGAAACAGATTAATCCAATAGGTTTGCCATTGTTCATTAATATGATTTGTTCCCCTCTGATATTTAATGGCGGCGCTAAAAAGAACAACATTAGAAGCTTTACATAATGTATCAATAAATGGTTTTGCGCGGCTTTCGGAAAGATGTTCGGCTACTTCAAGACAAATGCATAAATCATATTTGTTATTAATTTGTAAATTTTGCTCCATATTTACTGCAGTAAAATCAATATTTTTACTTAACAATTTATTTTTTGTAATCCAATGACCATCTAAGCCTTTTAATACTGTAGATCCCAATGATTCGGCGACTTTCAACCAGCTACCCACACCGCAACCAAAATCAATTACCGATTGAGGTTTATAAAAATTGTATAATAGCCCGAGGATGACTTTGGCTGAATAAATTGAACCCGAAGCATAGCAATCGTAGAATTCTCGATTATAGTATTCCCTTAAATCTTTATTACTCATTGATCTTCTATCCTCTCATGGCAAACTCGCCGCCTAAAAAGCAGGAGTTTTCATTTTATTGCTTTACCTGAGGCGCCCAAGGGCCACTCGATGGTTCCGGGAATATAAGATAGCGTCTTCCTGAAAAATTAAAAATAAGTCCAAGTATTGTTGCTATTATTTTAGAAATCTCGGGTAAAAGACCCAATTGAAATAGAGCATTAGTGGTTATAAGATCAAAAGCCCCGATAAAGCAGACTATAAATAGAAAAAAGAGGACCTCTGACAGAGAATTCCATTTAGCTCTATGTCTGAATAATAGTTTGATACACAAAAAATAATTAAAAAAAGCGGCAATTATAAAGGCAATCGGGGCTGCTGTGATTATGCCGACCCCTGCGCGGAGAAGAACAACAAACAGCAAAAAATTAACAGTTGCAGCGAACCCGCCAATAAACAAATAGATGAAAAATTGAATCGGCCAGGGAACTCTGTAGGCATTATATCTGAAGATGCAATAGATTGCTCTGACAGCGTCTTTAAAGCCAATTTTTTTACCTTCTTCATAGGTGCGGCCAAAATATGAAATACCAATCTCAAAAATACGAGGCCGCATATGGGCTACTTTAGCAACGATCTCCGGTTCAATACCAAAACGATCTTCATCTATCTTGATGCTTTGGATTATTTCGCGGCGAAATACCTTGTAACATGTTTCCATGTCAGTTAAATTTAAATCTGTAAACATGTTCGACAGGAAAGTGAGAAAACGATTTCCTAAGTAGTGCCAGAAATAGAGTACGCGGTGCGCCTCTGAAGAAAGAAACCTTGAACCGAAAACAACATCGGCTTCATCTTTAATCAAGGGAAGTAGTAATTTTTTCAGTTCTCTCGGGTCGTATTCAAGGTCAGCGTCTTGTACGGCCACAAAATCACCGGTTACTTTATGAAATCCTGTACGAAGGGCGGCGCCTTTTCCACTATTTTTATTATGAGTTAAAACAACAACTTCATAATATTGTTTTTCAAGTCCCCTGGCAATCGTAAGACTTTTATCTTTTGAGGCATCGTCTACAATAATAATTTCAAGGGTTAGGGAAATGTCCCTAATTTCCATGACCTTTTCGACACATCTTTTAAGGGTCCTTTCCTCATTATAGCAAGGAATGACAATACTCAATTTTACTACTTTACTTTCTTTTTTATTCATTGTTAATCATCCCCCCAACTCTTTTTGAATATCTTTTTTATCTTAATACTGGGAGAACATAAATCCGCTTTTAATGTCCCCATTTTTTCTTAATCGAAGATTCGATTTTGGATATGGCGTACAAGGTAAAGATGCATTCCAACACTGGTCCCCTTTATTCGGAACATATAGTCTCAGCCCCGAAGTTGTCACAAATGAATGGACCTCTACTTCGGGAATAGGATAAAAACCGTGTAAAGGCCCGGGACCTATAAATTTTTCACGCCATGAATTGTTATATATGGCGATTGATATCATTAAAACCAAAACAATGAAGACAGCCTTTGGATTTGTCTCAAATCCCCATCTCTTGATTGTGATTAATAGCGCCCCTGCGCCAAAGTACCAGAACCCGACCCCTGCGAATCGAGGATCAGGCGCCGTATAAAACCAGAAAACTAAAGAAGCTACTGCAGGCAGCAGAAATACTATATTTGAAATGAAATCAGGGTCTCTGCTATTGGCGCCAAAAGTTAGGATAATACCTATAATACCCAATAAAAGTGGAAAGATAATATTAGCTTGGTGTTCGTGGTTTTTTAAGATTTTTTTTGCCCATGGTATAATCCAATCCCAATTTTTTAACACCTTATCTGGAGGATTATCAGGCAGCCGAGCCGAGGATTTTATCGATCTCATATCATGAATTGTTTGTTTCTCAGGGACTTTCCATTCTACATTAAAAGAGCCTAAACTGCTTGGATAAGCAATGTAACCACTAAGAATAATTCCACGGAATATCCATGGTATAAATATTAATAATAAACCCAAGAAAATCAAAAAAAATTCCTTTAAATATTTTTGATTATGTTTTGTTTTCATTCTAAATTTGTAGACAATACAATATGAAAATGCAATAAGTGAGGATACAAAACCGATAGCTAAAAAACTTAATTTAATCGTAATACCAATAGCTGAAAGAATTATGATAAAAAACGCATTGAAGGTCATTTTTTTATAATTATTATCATTGAATAATAGCTTACATAATTGTACACTTATGAGAACACCTAGGATAAATATGGGAAGATTTGGACATGCACTGGGATTGCTTTTATAACATTCATATATAAATGGAGGTATAAGTAGTATTTGAAAGAGATCATGGACTTGAAGATTGCTTCGATCCACTATTTTTATGATGCTCAATCCGATTTGTAGAGAAAGTACGAAAAGTAATAAACCATTGGCAAGATGATGTGACATATAACTCCAGGGGCCCACATCCAGGAGAGCAAAAAACAAAAAATATGAAGAATTGAAGGCTAGCCGCCCGTGCAAATTGCCAAGCCCGGGAATTATGGGATACGTTGTTATCCATCGGATTGAAGGCAAATGATAAAGCCCTGTATCGTAATCACCGACTTTGGCCATTGATCGATTAGCCATCCATATGGCAAAAACACATAAGACTACAGCAAAGGCTGCCTTAATAAGATATCTGTTACAAAAAAAGTGTATGAGCCTGGTTTTATTCCAAACTAATCCTAATATACCTAAGAATATTATACATAATGACACTGTCTGATTTATTGGTATAAAGAAATGTAATAGCTGCAATAAAATTAATACGAAGGCCCATCCAATCCAGAAAGACGATATAAGCAATTCTGTTTCTTGATTTTTCAGGCCGAATAACCTTTGAATGGAAAGCCCAAAGCCACAAAAGGTGGACAATAATAGTAACCATGTTGCTAATATCGAGGTAATTCCAAGCAGCATTTTTAATGCCCCCCCATTTCCATTTAACGTACTAATATTTTATTTTTTACATGTCATTTTTTTTATGGCTACTATTCAGTAATTTATGACATTATCATTAATAATTTCACTATTTATAAAAGTTACTAGAGATA
The DNA here is from genome assembly GCA_030605265.1 of Pseudomonadota bacterium. GTDB lineage: Bacteria > SZUA-182 > SZUA-182 > DTGQ01 > DTGQ01 > JAUWIR01. The sequence goes on from JAUWIR010000229.1 coordinate 5,210, forward strand.
TTGCAAATAAGATACCGAATATTTGCTTTTTGACCAACTTAAGTTCATTCTTGAATCCCTTTATATCTCAAAAAATCTTGCAAAGACTGACATTAAAGAGATGGGGATAATTTAATAAAAAACTGTTCGTTGTATATAAAAAAGGACCCACTCAGAGGTGGGTCCTTTTTTATACCTTTTACTTTTAACCTTTTACTTTTTACGAATGTATCATGTCATTGGAATATAACCTTTTTTGTATAGATGATTTACTATTATTTCATTTAAATATTCATGTCCTCTCTCATTAAGATGGTTATCATTTTTTAGATAAAAAGTCCCTTTATCATTTACTCTGAAATCAGGAAGCACGTCTAATAGATCAATATTATGTTTTAAGGTTAACTCTTGAAGTTTTTGTTGAGGTAGTTTTGAAACCAACATTTCTTCATCTATGATAAATCCGAGTTTTTCATAAAAATCATGATACTCCTTATTGACCTGAGCTGCATCAGGTATACTTAATAGTAATAGAGGCATTTCTTTATCAAGATCATTTAATAATTTTTGTAATATATTTTCAAAGACCCCCCAGGCATTATTAATTGATTTTGTGGAAATAAAGAGGTTGTCCTTCATTAGTGAGGGGTATTGTCGGGCTTCCTGTTTTAAAAATGGATTGACGGCCTTTAATGTATTTTCTTCCGGTTCAATAACTGGTTGATTATGTAAAGGCCCTTGTCGAGGCTTAAAAAAACCATAGCGTATTTTTGAATAAGAAAGGCGAATTAAATGGTAAAGCTTGGAGTAAGAGCCGAAGAAATGTTTAATTCGTTCTTTATAGGGAGATTTTACCCAATCTAATAAATTTAGAATGTCGTTCCCTACATAAAAGCTTAAAATTACTAAGTCAGGTTTAAATTTTTTTCCTTTGAGTTTATAAAATTCTAAATAGGTATCAGGGCCGATCCCCGACTCGCTCATATTTATGATTTCTACATTTATAGGTATTTTTTTGGCCATCAAAAAGGGAAATGAAAAGTTGGTCACACAAAATGAATCCCCTAGAACTAAAATTCTAAAAGGTTCCGGTTTCTCTTGATTTGAAGTGTTTGAAAATTGATGATCATTAGTTATTTTGTTTACAGGTACAAAGGAGAAATCAAAAGGAAGTATTCTTAAAAGAGATTCTCCTATGATGATATTAATACATATAATTATAGATATATAGACTGATATAGATAATGTTTTATTTAGGTATTTATTTCTCATTGCACATATATGCTCATAGAATAAAATTGAGGATGATACATTTGATATGATATTGTTAATTAACTACTCGATTGCCTGAAGTAGTTAATGCTAAAGAAGGATATAACTTTTCTCCAATATAGCTTCCTAGTTTTTCAGCAAACTCGGATCTAAAATGAACTCCGTCATCACAAAAAGTATTTTCATTAATGGTTAAGTCTTGTTTAATATCAAACAAGGGGACATTATTTTCCCTAGCTATAGTTTTTATTATATCATTATGTTTTTCAAGAACTTTTAAAGCAGACTCTAAAGTAATAAATCGAGCATAACCATCGATAATTTTTGCAATCAGCTTATTATTAGTATCACCATGAATAAATGTTGTTAAAATTGGTGTAATTCCATGGGATTTACACAATACCACCATATTGTAAATATTATTGTAAAAGGCTTTTAAAGCTTTTTCTGAGATACGATTTGTGCCCTCACCTTTTGGCTGAAAATCTTTCGGATACGTTTCCGGAAAATTAATATACTTTTGTTTTGGAACACCTGCCTGGGTAGTTTCAATATTCAATACCAAGATGAGATAATCAATAATTGACGAGATTTTTCGTGCATAATATAATCCGCGTTTTCTCTCAGTCCATATTGAATCCGGAATAAGATTTAACCCATGC